>JBARRC010000138.1:0-7617 GCA_049644045.1 Phycisphaerae bacterium | reverse complement strand
GTCCTCGAACAGCCCATCACCCAGGTTGTGGTACAGGCAGCAGAGGTTCATGTCCGGGACGAGGATGTCGAAACGCCCGTCGGCGTCATAGTCGGCGACTTCGACAGCCATGGCCGCGGCGGCGTCGCCGGCTTCTCCAAACGCCACCCCCGCCATAAGGGCCTCGTTTTCAAACGTGCCGTCGCCCTTGTTGTGCAGCAGGAAGTTCTCCATGGCGTCATTTGAAACGAAGACGTCGATCAGGCCGTCGTTGTCGTAGTCAATGGTTCCAATGCCCATGGCCCGGCCGACAGGCTGGATTTCGATGCCCGCCTTGGTCGTTACGTCGGTGAAGGTGCCGTCGGCATTGCCACGGAAGAGCCTGTCCTGCTGCCCGTTGTAGGCCAGCGGGCTGCGCACGCCGTCGGCGATGTGTTGGCGCTTGGGGTCCGGTTCGTATGTCAAGTAGTTGCCCACATACAAGTCGAGTCGGCCGTCACCGTCGTAATCGAAGAACACCGCCCCCACACTGAACAGCGGGTCGTCCACGCCGGCGGACTTGGCTATTTCGGTAAAGGTCCCGTCCCCATTGTTGCGGTACAGGAAATTGGGGCCGTAGTTGGTGACATAGATGTCGGCATCGCCGTCGCTATCGTAGTCCGCGACCACCACCGCCATGCCGTAGCCGGGACGCGCCAGGCCGGCTCGAACGGTTACATCCTCGAAGGTTCCGTCACCACGGTTGCGATAGAGCCGGTCGGTGGCCAAGGCCAGCTTCCTGCGTTCGTCAGGGTCGAGTCTCGGATCGGAAAGCCCTTGCAGCCAATGGCCGCAGACCAGGTAGATATCCATCCAACCGTCGCCGTCGTAATCCAAAAAGCCACAACCCACGCCTGTGGCCTCCACAATATTGCTCATCTCGCGGTCGCCGATGGTCTCGACGAAGTCGATCCCTGCCGCGGCGGTCACGTCCGTGAACACCACCGGTGGATCGGTCACACCCGGTGCCGCTTTGGCGAGAGGCCCGGCGAACACCGCAGACATTCCTGCACCGAACGTTGTGAACAAGATTACGATCCCGGTGAGACAGTTTCGTGCAGATGCAGATGGGTGGCATGGGCAAGGTTCGACCTCCCCGGGTCGAACTTTGCCCGTGCTTGCCCGTCCCCAGAGGTTCCGCACGGGCAAGCTCCGCCGCGATTTGCGGCTCCGCTTGCCCATGCCACCCCGCCGCGCTTTGCGGCTCCGCTTGCCCATGCCACCCCGCCCAAAGTACGAAACTCGGTGACCGAAAACAGCACTAACTCCGTCGTTCATCTTCCCCTTGTCCACTCTTCGACAGAATAGCAACTGCCTGCGCGGCACACAACGAGAATCGGTGACGAGGACGCACCTGTTACCATAGAGGAAGGTTGCGCAACCCGTCGAGAACCAGTATCTTCAGGCCGGCGGCGGTCAGGGCCACGCGGAACGCCACGCGGAAGTGTCGCTCGGAGACGCCTGTAACCACGCGCTTCCCGATCAGCGTTCCCGGAATCACCATCAGGATCATCAATAGCGCCAACGAGCCGAGCCGACTGAGATCCAGATCGCGCAGAAAGATAAACGCGGGGATCTTCAAAACGTGTGTCGCGAGCTGGCAGACGGCCTTGGTGGCGATGAGCCGCTCTTTCACGAAATCCCGCCGTGCGAACAGCGGGGCGATGAGCGGCCCGACGGCGCCAACGGTCAACGCCGCCGTGCCGGCAGCCAGCCCCATCAGCGGGAAATCCCACCACGTTCCGGCGGACCGGCCATCGGACTTTCCCTTCGGCAGGTACGTCGCGACCAGAATGAATGCCCCGATCAGCGTTTTCAAATAAGGCTCGCTCTGCTGCGGCTGCCCCAAGGCCCACAATAGCAGCATCCCCAGCCCCGCGCCCGGCACCATGCCCAGAACAAACCTCCCGACCGTGTGGCGATCTACGTTCTTGATGAACGCCAGAATGCGCGTCCCATTGCTCGCCATCTGCACGGCTGCGTGCGTGGGAATCGCGTCGCCGTGCGACATGAAGCACATCATCGTCGCCAGCAGCAATACGCCGCCGCCCATGCCGAGAATGGCCGAGATTATCGACGTAATCAGTGCGGCCAGCGCGAGTATGACGGGAATCCAAGTGGGCATCAGTTATCAGTTATCAGTTATCAGCTTTCTACGTTTCTTCACATCTTTGGAAGCTGATCGAGCACGCACCAGCGAACGGGCGACGCGTCGCAGGTCACCGCGGCCACGTGGTCGGCGTGGTAGAAATGCTCGATCCGCCACCGGCGGCCTTGATAGTCGAGCGTCATGTGATGCTTGTCGCAATCCTCGACCAGCCGGCACGACGAGAACCCGGCGATGCCTGTACCATTTGCTTTGAGCGTCGCTTCCTTGGCGGTCCACAAGCGAAAAAAGGAGTGCCATAACCGGTCACCGATCACATCCCACTCCATGTCATTGGCCAGCGCGTCGTGCAACTCGCGCGGGCGCGGGGCGATGTGCTCGATGTCGATGCCCACGGGCCGATCGGCGATCACCGCCGCCACCCACTGCCGTTTGTGTGACACTGACCAGTAGAAGCCCGCATCCGGCAACGGCACGTCGCCGGCGTCCTTTTCCCAGCCGTCCACCGGTGCGCCGCACTGTTTCGCACAGTATTGCAGCGCCAGCCGGGCGCAACGTCGCTGCCCTTCCACACGCTGCGGCGATCGCGGCGGCGTATCCTGAGGGATCGCCAGAATCACGGGCTGTAAGGTCATGGCGTTTTGGCCGGCCAGACGCCGGCGAGGGTGTGCTTGACGACGTCGGCGTCGAAGTAGTTCGTACCCATGCCGCCGTCGACCACGATGCCCTGCGCATTGATCCCGCTCGACCGGTCGCTCAGCAAAAAAGCGGCCGCGTTGGCGACCTCGTCGGTGCTCAGCCCGCGCTTGCGGAGTGTCACCTGCTCGGCAAACATGTAATGGTCGATGTAACCCGGAATGCCGGCGGAGGCGCTCGTTCTAAGCAACCCGGCGCAGACCGCGTTGAACCGCACTTCGGAGAAGCGGCTGAACGACTTTGCGAGAAACGCGAGCGACGAATCGAGCGCCGCCTTGGCGGGGGCCATGTAACCGTAACTTTCGACGGCCATCCGCGTCGTCGAGATGGAGATTGTCACAACGCTCGCTTTCGCGTCGAGGACCTCCTTGAAAGCGTTTGCGATCGCGATCAGCGAATAGCAGCTCACGGAAACGCACTGCAAGAAGTCTTTGCGGCTGACCTCGTGAAACGTTCCCGAAAACGATTTATAGCTCGCGAAGGCGATCGAGTGAACGATACCGTGGATCACCGGATGCTGCGCACGGACCGTTTCCGCCAGCGCGGCGATCTGTTCCTCGTGCTCGACGTCACATGCGTGAACCTCGCGCCCGGGCAGGAGCCGGCTCAAGCGGCCACGGAGAGCGTTGGACTGAACGCTGTAAACCACCGTTGCTCCTTCCTCCTCCAGGAGGCGAGCAATCCGGTAGGCCACGCTGCGCTTGTTGGCGACGCCGAAGACGACGAATACCTTGCCCGAAAGATCGAGAAAGCTCACTGGGCTCCATCCTTCTCTCTTGCCAGCATGCAAGCGAAGGTTACACGTAAGACCGGTTTGTTGTCGACGGTGACTCGTCCGGTCATGAAGTACGCACCGTCCAGCTCATCATCGAGCGTCGCTTCAACATCCAGGGTCTTGCCCGGCCGAACGATGTGCTTGAACCGCGCGTCGGTGATCCGCGTCAGAACGGGCACGCCCTTCGACGGATCGTCGGCGCCGATCGCGTGCGCGATCAGCAGGGCACCCGCCTGCAAACAGCACTCACAGAGCAGTACGCCCGGCATCACGGGATTGCCCGGATAGTGGCCGCGAAAGAAGTCAGCCTGCGGATCGACGAATGTCCTCGTGAGGATTCGCCGCTCCTGAACCTCGACGATCTTGTCGACGAACAAAAACGGCGGTCGGTGCGGGATGGACGTCAGGCTGAACCCGGCGGTCATGAGGGGAATCCTCCCATCTCTTTGGTCGATGGTCCGCGCGGGCTAAAGCCCGCGGCTCGGTCAGGCATTGTAGGTCCGCGCGGGCTGAAGCCCGCGGCTCGCTTGGCAGCTCGGTCGGTGGTCGGTTGTCCGCGCGGGCTAAAGCCCGCGGCTCGCTTGGCTGTGTGCATGAAGCTCTCGACCTCGTTGGCGACGATGACTCCGTAGTTGATCGCACCGAGCCAGCCGGACATGATGATGCCGACCGACCCCGTATGGAACAGACCCGGCAGTTGCTTGGGCAGATCCATGCTCACCTTCAACCCCTCGAATTTCGTGCCGAAGGTCGCACCGTGCATCTGCTGAGTGTAACGGTGGAACGTTTTGGGTGTGGAGGCTTCGACGTGGTCGAGCTTTCGGCGGATGCCGGGCAGGTATTTCTCCAGCGCATCAATCGTCGTCTCGACCAGATGCTGCTTGTCACGCTGGTACTCCTCCGGACTGAGGTGCGCCCAGTCTTCCCAGTTCGCATTCATGGAGGAAACGATCGCGTAGCGGTCCGAGCCGGGCCGGATGTCCGGGTAATACATTGAAAACGTCCGGCTGGTGACCTCCCTGGCACACAACGCGACGGAATCGAACTCCTTCCTTGCCGAGGTGAACAACAGATCACCGATGTAGTCGATCGACTCACCCTTTCGCACGCCCATATATACCTGGCAACTGCTGTTGTTCAACCGGACCGCCTTCGCTTCTTCGACGAATTCGTCACGGAAGTGTTCATAGCCGACCAGCTTCGAGAGCATCGTCTTTAGGTTGGCATTGGAAAGCACGGCGGCGGTGTTGATCCGCCGCCCGCCCGCAACCACACCGCATGCGCGGCCGTCTTCGACCACGATGCGGTCGACCTGCACCCGCCCGCGGAGATCCACGCCGTTGCGCTCCATCTCCCGTTTCATCAAGAGGATCAGTTTGTCAGTTCCGCCACGGAAGATGTAAACCCCCTTGCTCATGAAGTTCGAGAACACGATGCCGTAGGTAATCGCGGGGTCATCCAACGTCGAGCCATTGGCATAGGTGATCGGCTCCATCAGCAACCGCACGACGTCGGAGCGGCCGGGGAAAAACCGGTCAAACAAATCCCGCGTCGTGGTGGTCTGGTCGTCGTAGAAGTTCATCCCGCGTGCGGTGTCGAAAAACCGCTCGACGGTTTCTTCTTCGATACCGAATCTAGTCACCAGAAGTCTAGTGAAGTCCGTGCGGTCGAACGTCGTTGCGAGTTGGAACTGGGGGTTGTCGAATCGGATGCTCTTGAGCTGGACGATGGAGTCGGCGATTTCCTGTGTCCAGTACTTCCTGCAGCTCTTGACCATCCCAATTGGAAAGCCGTGCAGTGAGATGTCAAAGATGTGCCCGCCCTTGCGGGTAAACCAGGTGGCCAGTCCGCCGAAATTGTAGTGCTGTTCGAGCAACAGGACGGACCGGCCGCACTTGGCCAGGTAGTTGGCCGCCGTCATCCCCGCCAGGCCCGAGCCGATGACGATGATGTCGTAGTAATCCTTACTATCGCGCAATCGGTCCCGCGCCATCGTGCCGTCTTACGTCTTGGAGAGTATATGCAGGTTCGCTATCGTGATGCCGCTAAGCATCGCCCCGATGATACCGAGATATCCCTGGTCCGTCCCGCAAATAAACAGGTTTTCAAGGCGCGTGCGCCCGTCGCGCCGCTTGCGCGGCGTACCGTATACCGCACCGTTTATATGCCCCGTATATCGCCGGATCGTGCGGGGCGTAAACACATCAGTATACACGATCCGCTCGCGGAATCCCGGGATGTAACCGTCCACCCGTTCGATGAGCTTCTCACGGAGCGACTGTTTGGCCGCGTGGTATGCTTCCTCGTCGAGCCCCGCCCATCGGTCGTAGCTGGCCAGCCACGTCACGCGGACGAAGCTCTCTCTCTCGTCGTCATGCCCCTCATAGTTGCCGGGGCAGCAAAGCACGCCGCTGCGAAGGTCGACAAGCTCGTCCGGGACCGCGTAGGTAACCGTTTCAGCATCATTAAAAAACACGATCGTCGCCTCGTGCCCGAGCTGCGCGGGGGGGGTGTCAACCACGGCAATCGACTCGACGAAGGAGATCCGACCGGCCTCGTCGTCAGGCGGATCGCCTGTTGCGTCGGAGCAGAGGCACATCGTCTCAAAGTACCCGGCCGATGAGAGGACCACGTCAGCCGTCAATGTTTCTCCCGAGTCTAGTGTCACACCGGTAGCACGATTTCCCGAGACGTTGATGCTCCTGACGCCGCAGCTCATTTTGAGCTTTCCGCTACACTCGCAGAACTTTTTAACGAGCGTTTTGATGATCGTGCGGACGCCGCCGCGGGGGCGGGCCAGCCCCTCGCAAAAGATGCTCTTGAAAATAGTCACGAACTGTGTGAAATCCATGTCGTGCTCTTCGGCGCTGCCGTAGTACATGATGGGACACAGGAGCATCTCGACGAGCGCGGGTTCGCGCAGAGATTCCCGGAGGACCTGCCGCGTGGATCGGTAGGGAACCGCCAGGCGCGTATCGTCGTACTCATTGATCGTGGCCAGCAGCCGCCGGAAGTTGTCCGCGTCTCGTGGGAATCGCTCGGCCACCTCCTGCACCAGCACCTGTATGTCGTTCGTGAACCTCAGCCGCCGGTTTGGAAAGCGCACCTCCGAAAACCGCTGAGGGCGCAGGTCGAAATCCTCCCGCCTCAAACGTAGCTGCCGCAGAAGTTTGGGAAGTGGAGCGGAGCAAACGTCGGGCGGTACACAATTGGTCACCGCATGCAGGCCAACGTCAAACTTACGCCCATCCAGCGTGTAATAGGAATTGAGCCCCCCGAAGGCGTAGTGTTGTTCGACGATGCAGACGCGCTTCTCGAAGTAGGCGAGACGAATGCCCGCAGCCAACCCCGACATGCCCGCTCCGATGATGACCACGTCGTAGTGCATGGGGTAAAAAAGGGGACGCAGCTCGTTTTTGTCCCTTGCTGCTTCGAGGAAAAAACGAGCTGCGTCCCCTTTTTCAGCTCGAGCTGACGACGGCCGCAAGCTTGGGACCCAGGTACGACACACAACTGTCGAGCGACGCAAGCTCCTGATAATCCTCCTTCGGAACCTCGATCCTGTACCGCTTGCGCAGCTCCATCACGATGTCGAGAAAGTCCATGGAGTCCAGGTCGAGCTGATCGCGCAGCCCCACGTCGCCCTTGACGTTCGACAAATCCGCGTCCGGCGCTACCGTTGCGATGATGTCGAGTACGATGTCCTTGAGTTGCTGATCTACCATGCCGTTCTCAGACCTCAGTCTATCGCTGCCAAGCGTACAGCCGGCGCAACCTAATCCGGGTACCGCTTGATGACTACTGCCGAGTTAATGCCGAGCATCCCGAACGAATTGTTCAGGATGTAATCGACTCGATCGACCTCCCGCGGCTCGTTGATCACAAGATTGCGCATCGCGCACGCCGGGTCAGGATCCGTCAGGTTAATCGTTGGGTGCACGAGACCATCGTCAAACGAGCCCAGATTGCCTGCCAGCTCCAGCGCACCGGCCGCGCCCATCGCGTGGCCAATGAAACTCTT
>JBARRC010000137.1:0-3220 GCA_049644045.1 Phycisphaerae bacterium | reverse complement strand
ATCAAACGCTGCCGAGATCGCTACCCATACATGCACGACCCACGGGACGAGCTACGCGCGGCGCTCCAAAAAACGTAAGTGCCTGCCAAGACGGAAGTTGCCAACGGCAGTGCCATTCGTGTCACGGACCTGTTGCAGCGGAGCGTTCATAGCGGCGATTGATTTTCCAGGCGTCAAGCCCTACAAGAGGCTCCTCTGGAATCTGAGAATCTACAGGAGCGAGACATTGGCGATTGCGTACAACAGGCGAACACACCGGTGCGGCGAACTACGGGCTTCACACATCGGGGAGGCGGTGCGGCTGGCTGGTTGGCTCCATAGCCGTCGGGATCACGGCGGGCTGATCTTCGTCGACCTGCGCGACCATACCGGGCTCGTTCAGCTCCGATTCAATCCCGATCGCGTGCCGGAGGCGCATGAGGTGGCGCGTTCGCTGCATAACGAGGATGTCATCGCGATCGAAGGGACCGTGGTCAGCCGCGGGGAACAGGTCAACCCCAAGCTGTCGACCGGCGAGATTGAGATCGAGGTCGACTTGATCGACGTACTTACCCGCTGCGATCCACTGCCCTTCCAGATCGACGACGAGTTCGATGCGAACGAAGAGTTGCTGCTGCGATACCGGTTTCTGCACCTTCGCCGGCCGGAGATGCAGAACATCGTTCGTATGCGTCATCGAATGGCCCGGGCCATCCGCGAGTATTTCCACGAAAATGGTTTCGTGGAGATCGAGACGCCGTTTCTGACAAAATCCACACCGGAAGGCGCGCGGGATTACCTGGTTCCCTCTCGCATCAAACCGGGCTCGTTTTACGCCCTGCCGCAATCGCCGCAGATCTTCAAACAACTGTTCATGATCGCCGGATTCGACCGCTATGCACAGATCGTCCGGTGCTTCCGCGATGAAGACCTGCGGGCCGATCGGCAGCCCGAATTCACCCAGCTCGACATGGAGATGGCTTTCGTCCAGCGCGAGGACGTCATGGCCACGGTCGAGGGATGCGTGAAGCGGATCTTCAAGGACGCGCTGGACATCGACGTCCCCACGCCGTTCCCGCGCATGAGCCAAAAGGAGGCCATGGATCGGTTCGGGATCGACCGGCCCGACACGCGATACGGGATGGAGCTTCAAGATGTCACCACTCTGGCACGAGAGACCGAGTTTGGCATGTTCCGTGAGGCTATCGAGCAAGACGGTGTGGTCAGGTGTCTTGTCGCCAAGGGCGCGCAGAATCTGACACGAAAGGTCTTCGACGGGCTGACCGAGGAGGTTCGCGGGATCGACGGGCCGGGCCTTCCATACGCAAAAGTGAATGAGGGGGATGACGGCCTGGTGTTCGCCACGGGCATAGCGAAGTTCATTCAGCCGGTCTGCACGAAGCTCTGCGAGGCGCTTGGAGCCGAGGCGGGTGATGTGGTCTTTTTCATGCCGGGCAAGTTCAACGACGTGTGCAAATACCTGCATTACGTCCGTACGCGGCTCGCGACGATCCTCGATGTGATTCCGAAGGACCGATGGGATTTACTATGGGTCGTCGATTTCCCACTGCTCGAATGGGACGACGAAGAACAGCGGTGGGTCAGTACGCACCATCCATTCACCGCGCCGCTCGACGAGGACATTCCGCTTTTGGATACCGATCCGGGCAAGGTGCGGGACAAGGCCTATGACCTGGTGCTCAACGGCACGGAGATGGCCGGCGGAAGCATCCGAATCCATCAGCAAAAGATCCAAAAGAAAGTCTTCTCATTGCTCGGCATCAGCGAGGAGGAGGCCCACGAAAAGTTCGAGTTCCTCTTGGACGCCTTGCGTTTCGGCGCCCCACCGCACGGCGGTATTGCGTTCGGCTTCGACCGATGGGTGATGGTGCTCGCAGGAGTGGAAAGCCTGCGCGACGTGATTGCGTTTCCCAAGACGCAACGCGCGGTCTGCCCGCTCACCGGCGCGCCCTCTCCGGTCGCGAAGGCCCAGCTTGACGAGCTGTTTCTTTCGATGAAGCCGCTTCCCAAGTAGCGTAGTTTGTGGGACCGTTTGTGGAACCGTCTGTGGGACCGACTTTCCAGTCGGTCATCTGCCGTAGGGTGAGTCGTTCGACCCACCTTTTTGGTTGGGTGGCATGCTTGATCCGAACCCTATGTTCAAATGTGGTCGACACGGCGGACCCTACGGCTGGCTAACATGCCGGCGCCTTCGGCTTGGGCATGCCACCCGGGCGCCCTACGGTGCTGCGACGGCCGGTCGCTTGGCCTTTGTCGTGGCCGATTTGTTCAGTGCCTGGTCGAGGTCGGCGATGATGTCGTCGGAGTGCTCGGCGCCGACGCACAGTCGCACCATGTTCGGCGGGACGTGGGCCAGCTTGCGACCCTCCTCGCCCTGCTGCTGGTGAGTCGAGATGGCTGGGATGGTCGCCACGCTCTTGATCCGCCCCAGGTCGGTGGCCCGCCAGATTCGCTGCAATGCGTCGAAGAACTTGTGGGTCGGCTGCGGCCCACCCTTTACGCAGAAGCTCATCAGGTGCCCATAGCGATTGACCGGCTTGCCGTAAAGCTCGTCGTACTCCGCATCGACCAGCCACATGTACTTGCTGGCGAGTTCGTGCAGCGGGTGATAGGGCAGCCCGAGGTACTCAACGCTTTCGACTTGAGGATGGGTTTGCAGGAACTCGGCCACCTTCACCGTGTTGCGGCTGAGCAGGTCCATCTTGGATCGCAGCGTCCGCATGTCGTTTAGGGTCATGATGGCCTGCATCGGGTGCAGGTTCGGGCCTATGTCCCGGTTCGGCAAGTACTTGACATACAACGCGAAGTCCTTCTTGAGATCGTCGTTGTCGATGTTGGTCACCAGGTTGTTGCGGGCGATGACCGCGCCGGCGACGCCGGTCCCGCCGGTCGTCAGGCTCTTGGTCGCGGATTGCACCACGATATCGGCACCATGACAGATCGGACGCAGGAGGGCGGGTGTGGCCACGGTCGTATCGCAGATCAGGGGCAGGTTGTGGCTGTGGGCGAGATCCGCCACGGCCGCCACGTCGAAGAAGCCCTGTTGCGGGTTGCTGGGAAG
Organism: Phycisphaerae bacterium; assembly: GCA_049644045.1. Taxonomy (GTDB): domain Bacteria; phylum Planctomycetota; class Phycisphaerae; order UBA1845; family UBA1845. Next base: position 159 of record JBARRC010000137.1, on the reverse strand, counting down.
CTCCCCGTAGAGGAAACGCGTGTTCTCATCGATCCTGCTGGCCCAGTTGTCGATGTCGGTCGGGTTCTCGACCCAACGGCACTCGATGTCGCGCTCCTCCATCAGGCGTATGCTGAATTGCTGGAAGGTTCCGCCGTAGCACTGGGCGGTGGCCAGGAA
>JBARRC010000136.1:0-2753 GCA_049644045.1 Phycisphaerae bacterium | reverse complement strand
CGTCTGGATCATCCGGAGGAACTCCCCTCGGTGCTGTGCCCGAAGGCGCGTCGTAACGAGCTTCGTTTGCCCGAGACCTTTGCGATCGGATCACACGCCCCCGAGCTTGTCCGCACGTTGTCCGAGGCGGCCGAGCTTGGCTTCGCCGGTGTGGAGATCGACAACTACGGCCTGCTGCCCGAGTCCGCGCTGACACCCATCAAACAAGCGATTCGCTTCGCACGGCGGTCAACAAGCCAGGAATAATGGATCGATTAGGATTGGAGATTGGGGATTGTGGCCGGTCGATTTTTTTATGCCTGACAGCTGACGACTGATAACTGATAACTGGCTCACCCAACCTGGGCCGCACTTGCCCACAGCATCGGGTCGCGGCGGTCGAGGATCAGGGCCTCGCCCGGCGCAAGTGGTGGGAACGCATCGAAATGAACAGAGGCCGGATGTCGATTGACGGCGATCAGGCCGTATTGCAAACCGATGACATGTTCGAGCACCGTCGCGGCAAGGTCGGTACGCTGAATCGAATGCGCGGTGAAGTCCGCGTCGTTTCCGGGGATCTCGATTCGGATCACCTGGCCTCCGGCTGCGATCACGTCCCGGTGTGTGTCACTCTGGAATGCCTCGGCGTTTGCAACGACGTGCACGTCGTAACGCACTTGTCTCCATGCAAAGCGATCCCGATCATGGAATGCCTCACCATCCCCCACGGCAGGCGCGAAGTACCGTCCAGGTGCAAAGCTGCTCCACAATAGCGGTAGCCAGATTGCATGGCGTTGACAGGTCTCGTCATCCTTCGGGAGGACCACACGCATCTGGTTGACGGGACATGAGGCGACATCAATGAGCGCGGCCAGCTCCGTGCCTTCCACGTCGACAGCCATCGCCTCGGCCGATGATCGTCCGCTACGCCGCCAGCCGTCGCGCGTCTCCCACGGTGCCACGCACGGAATCCACGCCAGCCGATACTGTGACGCGAGCTGGTGAGTGTAGGGACACGCATACGGCTCCATCCGGACGAACTGCTTGAACCACACCAGCGCGCCGTAAACACTCTCCATGTCGCCGGAAGTCAACCCGCTACGAATAAGGATAACCGGTTTGGGCTTTAGCGGCAGACCGTATGACTGGTCCTCCCGGCCAATGGTCACGAGCTGCTCGGTCACCTCCTCGATCGGCAGGTCCGCGGCATGCACGATGACGTGCTTAAACCAGGTGCCCATCTCTCGGATCGACTCGCGAAGCTCCGCCTCCTCGCGAACGGGTGCGGTGTACTGCCCCAGGCTGTTTTGCGTCCGGCCGAGAACGGATAGCAACAGATACATGGCCAGCGCCGGATCACCGAATGTCGAACCCCGGGCCTCCGCGGGTTCGATGTCGAGCACGAAGATTCCGCCGCCGGGTGTCTCCTTGTACAAGCAGATTGGCCTATCGGTAGTGACATCCTGGTTGCACATCGAAACCAGCAGCGTCACGAACCCGTGCTTGTCGCAGAAAGCCTTCAAGACACCGGTCTTGCGAAAATGATTCTGGACGAAGCTGCCGGCCGTTCGCCCGGCCCATGCGTACGGGAACGTATCGTGCAGCGCAAAACCGCGCGTCGCGTGATTCGCATAAGCGATCTTGGCGTGAATCGGATCGTCCTCTTGCTCAACACGGCAGAGGCTCAGCATCCCCCCCGCCAGCTTCGCAAACGCCGGTAGCGAGATTACAACAATCCGGCCAGCAGCCAGCTTCGTCAGTCCGGCCAGCGATCGAATCGACGGCGGCGGTTCCGCATCGGGCAATAACAAAGCGTCAGCTTGCAGCTCGCGCGGTCGAAGCTCAGTCGGCAGGACAGTGTGCACGTTCGACTCGCCAAAGCAGCCAGCCAACAAACGCGTGATCGGCCTGTCGCTACTCATCGCTGAGCAGACGCAAACGCTCTTAGCGACACGCGGCGCCGGCAGCGCGTACGGTGGTGTCGGGATCGCCAGAATGTGGGACATTTCCTCGGGTTCGAGGATTTCCATGAAAGCGACGTGGTGGATGCACGCGGTCCCACGAGCATTGACAACCCCGAGGCACAGCTTGAGTTGCCGGCCCTCTTCGGGAACCAGATAGAAGGCGCGGACAACGATGGGCTCGGACGCGCGGCGCAAACCAGGGGTGGTCCGCCGCGTTCCCACAGGACGGTCGTCAGACATCGGTTGGACCGCCATCACGAATCCGACGGCGTCGTCCGCCGTGGCCTCGTTGGCCACGGTGAGATCACATGTGACCGTGGCTTCGATCCGGTAGAACTCGCCCGGCTTGCACACCACCACCTGCGACCAGAAGGCGGCTCCTTCGACCCGGTTGCTGATGATCGTCATGCCGCCGGTGTCGGCCACCTGGTCGCGGATTCCGCGCTGCCACCGGGCTCCCTTCGCCGTGGCCGTCCAGGTCCACCGCCGTGGGCCGGCCTTGCCTTCCAAAAAACGAGGGTTGTAAATCTTGTTGACGTTCGAATTCACGCTTGACCTAATCCTCCGTTGACCGTTGGCGGTGTATAGCGGCATGTTGAAGAAAAGGCAATGCTCCAATCGTCTGTGAAATCCCGCGCCCTATCGCAATCCACCGTTGCTGCGATTATGATCTTCGTCGATGAGCGACGCCACAGATGTCTCGGCTGATGTCCCACCTCGCCCCCAGGAGTCGACCTCCGAGGTTTCGGCGGAGTCGATCGTGGAGGCCCTGTTTTTCTCTACGGATCAGCCGCTCACAACCCGTAAGAT
>JBARRC010000135.1:0-5367 GCA_049644045.1 Phycisphaerae bacterium | reverse complement strand
GGCGATTGGCAGACCTTCCAGTCATTTGCACGTGTTGCCCCGGCTCTGACCGTAGCATAGCATCGGCCTTTTGCGGAGCCCGGTAACTTCCCATTTTAACAGCGGCACGGAACGGATTGGCGTCACTCCATCGCTATTCTATTCAGCATCCCAAGCTGGTCGTGGCGATTGCGCTTGTAATCACCATGGCGATCGCCCCAGGCGGGCTGCGCCTCAGGATTCGCACTGACGGCCACGCCCTGGTTCCCACCGATGCGCCTGAAATTCTCCTGGACCAGTCGATCCGCGAAACATTCGACACCGAAGACCCTATCGTCGTCCTCATCCGCTCGCATCACCCGCAGGGCCTGTTCAACACTGACACCCTCACGCTCGTTGGGGATTTGACGGAGGAGTTCCAACGGATTGAGGGCATCAACGCGACGAATGTGTTCAGCCTGGCAACCGAGCGCGGCGATCGGGTCAAACCGGGCACGCTCATCTTCCGCAAGTTCCTCGAACCGCTGCCCACGACGCAGCGGGAATTGGAACGTGTCCGCGACGACCTGCGGGCCATCGAGCTTTATAACGGTACGCTAGTCTCATACGACGAGACAGCCACCTCAATCCTTGTCGGGGTGCCCGCCGGCATGGAACGCACCGATTTATATGGAACCATCCGAGACATCATCGCCGCGAAAGGCCCCGTTCCAGAGGAAATCCACGTCATCGGTGCACCGGTGGCTGAGGCGCTCTTGGGAACGCACATCCTCGAAGATCTGGGTGTACCATCGGCCGTGCTGGGACATCGGACTCACGGAAGCGACGGCGCTGACGGATGGGCGGTGCCACGAACGCTCTATGAGCTGCGGGTGTTTATCGCGCGGCACATCGGCCTGGTGCCAATCGCCATCGCCGTCATGGCGCTGGTGTTCCTTTTGAGTTTTCGCAGCCTTCCCGCAGTGGCGTTGCCGCTTATCGAGGTCGGCGCCTGTCTGGTCGTGGTGTTCGGGCTGATGGGCTGGTTTGATGTCCCGGTCTATCTGACCATCGCCGTGTTGCCGGTCATCCTCACCGCAATCGGCGTGGCGGATGAAGTCCATATCTTCGCCCGCTACCTGGAAGAGCTCCGCGACCGGCCCGGCGACGGGTACATCGACGTGCTCAGGGCCACGATGGCGGAGATGTCGGTGCCCGTAATAAAGACTTCGATCACCACGGCTGTGGGGTTTCTCTCCTTCGCCCTGTCGCCGATCAATCCGGTGCGAGCATTTGGTGTGTTCACGGCCGTAGGCATCATGTTCTGCATGCTCTGGTCGCTGACGGTGATTCCGGCGTTGCTCGCGTTGATTACCCCGAAACGGCTGGTGCCACGACGCGGCCCGATGGGCAACCCCTATGTTCGACGAACGCCGGTGTTCGCCCGGCTGAGCGGGGTGGTGGTCCGCCACCGGTATGTCGTTGTTTGCCTCGCGTTGATCGTCGCGGCGGCTGCGCCGTTTGGAGTCCGCCGAATCGTAGTCCAGGACAGTTGGATCGACGGCTTTGCCCCGGACAGCGAGTTCTATAAGGCCACCCAATTCTTCAATGAGCAGTTTCTCGGCACCCACATCCTGCTCGTTTGCGTCGACACGATGCAGGGCGATCCGCTCAAGGCTGACCTCGAGGCCGACGCGCTTGGGAATCGGGAGGTGCGATTGCCTGGGGAGCTGGTGGAGGATCCCGCGACGCTGGTCGGTCAGCGGATCTTCCTGCGTCGAGCGGACGCCCCAGCCCCAGGGTACAAGATGGTAGGCCACCGCCGCATTCAATATACCTGGGAGACCGGGATTGAGGAGGCCACCCGTCTGGGGGACCACATCATAGTCACCCCAAGTCGGAGGGGCGGTTCGCCCAAGCTGGCCCTTCGATTGAAAGGGGAGATGCGGGTGCACTGCGAGATCACGCCGCAGCGGCTCATGGACCCCGACATCATCCACCGCATCGGTGAGCTTGAGGAATTCATCGAGACACACCGGGAGGAGACCGTGGGCGGCGTAATGGGAACAGCCAGTTACCTGGCCACCACGGAGTTCATGGTCCGCGGGCGCAAGGAAGGCTCACGAAAGATCCCCGATAAGACCGGTCGGATCAGATGGTTGTGGAGTCGGTACCGCCAGGTTCGCGGGGAGCACCGTCTAAAGCAGGCAGTCGATGAAGACTATGGCCGGGCGCTCGTCACGGTCTTTTTGGAAAACGCCAACTTCGTCGCAACCGCGCGGCTCATGGACAGGATTCGCGAATACGAGCGAACCCACCTTGCACCGCACAACATCAAACTCGAATTCGCCGGGGACGTGGCCGTGAGCCAGACGCTCATTGGTGCCATTGTCAAGACACAGGTCGGATCGCTGCTTGGCTCGCTGATCGGCATCCTCGTCGTGACGGCCATTTTAGGGCGATCGCTTGGTTGGGGTGTTTTGTGCGTGCTTCCGTGCGCCCTGGCGGTTTTGATCAACTTCGCCGTGATGGGGTGGTGGGGCATGCCACTGGGGGTTGCGACCTCCATGTTCGCGGGTATGACGCTGGGCATCGGGGTCGACTACGCGATCCACCTGCTCGAACGGTTTCGCCTGGCGCGGCGGCGCGGGCTCGAGATCGAGCCCGCGATCACCGACGCCGTGGCCGCCACAGGCCCGGCCATCTTCATTGATGCACTGGCTGTCGCCCTGGGCTTCGGGATCATGACGCTATCGCAAGTACCGGCTAACGCCCACCTGGGCGGATTGGTCGTCCTGAGCATCGTCAACTGCTTCGCGGTTACTTTGCTTTTGCTCCCGGCGCTTCTGCGCATCTTCCGACCACGAACTACGCGTCCGGATGGCACGGCCTAACAAGTTAGGCCGTGCTTTGCCGGGCGTCTCCACGGCCAAACTACGCTTGACCGGGCTACTCGACCGAGAATCAAGAGTCAGCAGCACCAGACGTTGTAACTTATTGATTATCAAGAAGTTACGTTAGCCCGAGAATCGGGTATTGTACTGGTCGGAGTGAACACTATAATACCACTTTGCGAGGACCTGCGGCTGCAGGGTCCTCGTACCCATAGGCAAATGATGCTAGGTGCCAGTCTAATGTCCGCTACGGAGGATCCCGTGATGTCGAAGTACAGAAGCATTCAAAGTAGGTGTGCGGCGTCGGGTGTAATGATCCTGAGCATACTTGTCGTCGGAGTACATCCGGGGATGGCAAGGGACGACTTGCCCATCGTGTTTCATTATTGCATCTTCCTCGACCAACCTGGAGAGGAGTGCGATATATGCGGTCATCCCGTTGAGGTTAAGCCGACGATGACCCTCTCCTTGCGTTCAACGGTACCACTGGAGGACAACTGTGATAGTCTCCCTTTCTTCATCGACGCGTGGGTAACCGGCTCGGGTATGTCCTACAACTTTGGAGTGCTGGGTTCTCCGGCGATTCCGGGCGATTGGTTTGACCCAGGCTCGGACGCTTTTTCGGGGTCCATATTGCTTCAGGGTGTCCCGCTCGGCGAGACAGAGTGGGGCCAGTTCGATCAAGAGGACACGCTTATAGCGAGGCCCGACGATCCATTCAATGCATGTTATCCTCCTTCCTCGACCGAGGTCACCGTTGAGATCGAGATCATCGCGCTCAGTCTAGAGAGTACGGAGCCGATTACTATCACCTACGGCGATCAGAACCCGGAGGATTGGAACGTTGTGGTTGATCTCTCCGAAATTGCGCCGCCCCCAAGCACATTAACAGCCATCAAGACACATTCTAACGGCGGAACATTCACAACCGTACTTAACGTCCAACCGCGATTCACCTTCACCAAGGTTGGCGACCCAGGCGAAGTGCGGGTGTTAGACGCGGGCGGAGAGGTAAATCCGGTGGTGACATTAGTGAGCGGTGCCTCGCCATGGGTTCACGACGCGGACGAGCTTGCCTGCTCAGCTTTCCGCCCCGGCTTTGATGACCCCGATGCCGAATGCGAGCTTGTTAACGGTGCGTGCTGCGACGCTAGTTTCTTTGGTGGCAACTGCCGCGATTGCATGGCTGCGTCTGAGTGTAGTGATACGGGGGATCGGTGGATTCAAGGCGTCACCTGTGAAGATGCTCAGTTTGATCCGCCATGCCCGGATCTGTGCTGCGAGTCACGTGACGTGTGTACGAACCGTACCAGGGGCGAGTGCGAAGCGATTCCGGGGGCTTGGCTGCCAGGGAAGGTCTGCGAAGGGGATTGCGTCCCTGACGAGTGTCATCTTTGCTTCCCCTTGTATCCCTGTACAGGTGCCGAAGGTGACTGCTTCAGCGCTCACCCAGAACCCGGGTGCGAAGACCCCATTTGCTGCGACCGCGTTTGCGCTTGGGACGGGTTCTGCTGCGACTTCGAGTGGGACGAGAACTGTGTGCCAGTCGCTCACGACCTCTGCCGTGGTGCGTGCTGCGACATAGTAGCTAGCACTTGCGCGGACGACCTAACGGAACCGGAATGCGTCGCAAGCGGCGGAAGCTTCCAGGGTGTCGGCACGAGTTGTGCTCTGACCTGCTGTGGGGAAATCATACCCACTGTATCCCAATGGGGCATTGTCGTGATGACGTTGCTGGTGCTCATCGCAGGAACGCTGGTGCTTGCTAAACATCGGCCGGTCACGACGTAATCCCGGTAACGGTCCGGTTCCGTTCACGGGTAGTGACTTGCCGACAGCAGCGTGGGCATGGGCGCTCTGCCCACAGGGGTGGACTCTGGTGGATAGCCCGGTAGCTGACCCTCCTCGTGGTTGAACTTTTACATTTTTTCTTCGTCTGGGTTGTACAGTCTAACTTGTTAGGCCGCGCGTTACGGCCAACACCACGGGCAAGCTGCGCTTGACTGTCCCACCCCACCGAAGTTCTGGCTGTCCCGCATCATTCGCTGTTCGCTATTTCCCGATGCAGAAGTTCGCGAACACCTGGCCAAGGAGGTCTTCGGTGGTGACTTCGCCGGTGACGGAGCCCAGGGCGTCGAGGGCCTCGCGAAGCTCGAATGCCAGCACGTCGGCACAGTCGATGGTCTCTCGAGCGGTTTCGCCGAGTGAGACTGCACGCCGGGTTGCCTCGGCTGCTTCGTCGATCGCGGCGCGCTGGCGCTCGGTGATGAGCACGGATTCACCGAGTGTGGTCGTGACGGCTGATCCGAGCAAATCTGTGAATGTGTCGCGAAGCTCGTCGATGCCTGCGCCGTTAAGCGCGCTGACCAGGCAGACAGGACCAAGCCGGCGGGACTCCAATCGCGTCAGGCGGATTTCAGCCTGGTCGCCCGAGACGAGGTCGCATTTGTTGGCGGCTACCACCACCGCGCCGACGTCAAGCGAGCGGACGGTCTCGAAGATATGCTCATCGTCG
>JBARRC010000134.1:0-2344 GCA_049644045.1 Phycisphaerae bacterium | reverse complement strand
CGCCCGTGGCACCCATCGAAAGGGTTGTCCACGCTTCTCAAACACGCTCTTAGAGAAAAAGTCACGGTAGAATCAGCGAACATTGCATCTCTGTAGGCCGTTTGATTTACCGTAACCTCTTACCCCTTGTTTCTCTGCGGCCTCTGTGTGCTCTGCGGTGAATTATCTGGGCGGGCCGGGCCGGTTAACCAATCCAATACCGCGCGAGGACTTTCTTAACGGCCTCGACCAGCTCCGAGCGTGGGAGGGAGAATTGCGCGGGCTGTTCTTCGAGCCATCTCTTGCGATCCGCACCGACCTCCTTGGACAGCTCCCGGCCGAGGCGGAGGTCTTTGATCGACACCTCGCCCTTCTCCATTTCGTCGGGGCCCATAACGACGCAAAGGGTCTTGCCCGTGTCGCTGGCGTACTTGAACTGCTTGCCGATGCCCTGCTTGCCCACGTACAGCTCGGTGTTGATATCGGCGGATCGCAGTTCCGCGGCGATCTTTTGGTACTCGGCGGTCAGGTTCCTGTCGAGTCGCGTCACGAGCACCGACGCGGTGGTGGCACTGACATCGATCTTACCCAAGATGCGCAAGGCCGCGAGCAACCGATCGACCCCGATCGAGGCACCGGTTGCGGGGATCCTCTGACCCGTGAAACGCTCGATCAGATCGTCATACCGCCCACCGCCGAAGACGCTGCCGAACTGTCGTGTAACGCCACTCTCGTCGACGACATCGAAGGTCAGCACGGCCTCGAACACCGGACCCGTATAGTAGGCCAGACCGCGAACGACCATCGGATCGACGATGACGCGGTCCTCACCATAGCCCGCGTCGCTCAGGGCTTCGTCGATTTGGCGAAGCTCGTCGACGCCCTCGCAGCCCACCTGGCTTGTACCCACTACGTTCTCAAGCCCGTCACACACAGCCGCGCGGTTGTGCCCCCTGGTGGCCAGGTACTGCATGACTAGGTAGGTCTGCTCGGGCGATAGACCCACTCCGGGCGTGGAATCGCCCGATTCGTCTCGCCGCCCCGGGCCCAAAAGCAGCTTGACACCATCAAGGCCCACGCGGTCCAGCTTGTCGATCGAGCGGAGAATATTCGGCGAAGCCTGCGGCGGCATCGGCCCGCGGGCGGCGACGTTCTCCAGTACGCCGCTCAGCACCTTGCGGTTATTGAGACGGACCACGTAGTCACCGCGCTCGATTCCCAGTGCCTCCAGCGTGTCGCACATAACCATGCAACACTCGGCATCGGCCAGCATCGACGCGGTGCCGACCGAGTCGAAGTCGAACTGGTAGAACTCGCGGAAACGGTCCGGCCCGGGCTTCTCAACGCGATAGACAGGCCCGACCTGGTAACGCCGAAAGGGCAGGGGCAACTCTTGCAGGTTCATGGCTACGTAACGCGAAAGCGGCGCGGTCAGGTCGTAGCGGAGGGCGATCCACTCATCGTCCTCGTCGCGGAAGGCAAAGATGCCGTCCTCGGGACGCTTTGCATCGGACAGGAATTTGCCCAACACGTCGACGTATTCCAGGGCGGGCGTCTCCAGCGGTATGAACCCGTACCGCTCGTACATCTCGCGAATCTTCGCGATCATCCGGTCCCGCGCCAGCACGTCGGCTGCGCGGATGTCGCGAAAGCCCTTGAGCCGCCGCGGAACGGTGCGCTTTTTCTTCTCGCCTTTGGCCACGTGCGAACCTCCAAGGCCGGATAGAGAAAAACCAGAGATCAAGGGTCCGAGGGTTCAAGGATCCAAGGATTCAAGGGGAAGCGTGCCAGCCCCCTTGGCCCCTTTGACCCTTGGCCCCTTAAACCTTTGGATGCCGCGTCGCAGCAAGTCTAGCGGTGATACGTTGGATGTCCAGCCAGACACGTAACGTTCGCTCTAGTCGGCACTTGGCATCGATTCTGCGTTCGAGCTGGCGGGAGCCGGCGCTCCTTTGCGGGTCACGAAATTGAAATAGGGGACAGTCACGAATGGCACTGCCGTGTGTTTTCGGCTAACCCGGCGCAGACTTTCCAAGGGCGCACAATGGGGTCTGTTCCGATCTCCTTCCTGCGTTAAGTCTTGCTCCGGCGCGGCCGGATGCTATGATGTTTTTGGCCTTCCCTGGCCGATATTCTTTGCGCCCTCCTTGGCTTGGTTGCCCAACGAAGCCAGGGAGGGCTTTGTCATGATTACCGTAACCACATCCGCGCGATCAAGCAGACCCTGGGCTTGGATCATGTCCGCTGCAAGACGCCCCAGATGGTTCGTCGGGAGTTGTGGGTGACGTTGTTGGCCTACAACCTGATCCGCAAGGTGATCGTGACGTCCGCGGCCATCCACGGCAAGCAGCCGCGTCGTTTGGGC
>JBARRC010000133.1:0-4547 GCA_049644045.1 Phycisphaerae bacterium | reverse complement strand
CCCGCGGATCGCGAGACGGCAGGTGGCATGGGTGAGCGCAGCTCACCCGTGCAAAACAGAGACGACGCACGGGCAAACGAGTTTGCCCATGCCACCCGGTGCGACTGGTGGCTGATGTGCGTGTGCTGCGGCGCTGCGTTCGGAATGGTGCTGTCGTCGTGGCCGATCTTCGTGCTGATCCCGCTGGTGGCGTGGCGAGCCGCAGGCTTTAGCCTGCGCGGTCCTGCGGATAGCGACCGAGTGGGTGGCATGGGTAAGCGCATCTCACCCGTGCAGAACGGAGACGACGCACGGGCAAACGAGTTTGCCCATGCCACCCAACCGACAGACGAAGATCCGCGCGGGCTGAAGCCCGCGGCTCAGGGGATGGAACCAGAACCGCCAATGGCCGTGGCAAAGCGGGCCGCAGCGGGGATCGCCGTGGCCGCCGGCGTTTACCTGATCACAAACCCGTACATCTTGATCAACGCGCTCACCAACCGCGACGTGCTTCGCAGCAACTTCGGCAACTCGCTGGCCATGTATGAGGTCAGCCGGATCGGCGACGGGTTCATCCGTGTACTCGAACTGACCGTCGAAGGAGCGACGCTGCCGGTTCTGGTTCTCGGCGTGATTGTGTTCGTCGTCGCACTCGCGCGCAAGAACGGTTCGATCATCCCGCTCGCTGTTCCTGCCGCCGTGTTCTTTCTGCAGTTCGTCCTGATCGGTGCCGGCAAGCCGGCCGAGTATGGCCGGTTCGGCATCTTCACGAATACCGCATTAGCGATTGGTACCGCCTGTCTGCTCGCCCACCGTTGGATGAGACTTCGCGAGATCATCAACTGGGTTCCGGCTGCATTCGTTGTGACCTGGGTAGGGTTCTTTGGGGGGTATTACCTTTGGAATTTCCACGTGGATTGTACTGAGGACAACTCACGCCTGCGTCTGGCCCGCGACATCGCCGACGGCACCGAAACGCTGATCGGGGTTCCCGCCGAGCCGGCGCCGTATTGCTGCCCACCGCTTGATTTCTCCAGGAGGAAGCTTGTTCTCGCTGATCTCCTGCGGCTTGCCGGTTTGATGGATCAAAAACGCACGTTTATAACGGCTACTGAACGTCGAGACGCGATCCCACCCTACCTCTACGCCGTACCGCATGAGCTTCAACGGCCGAAGAGCAGTCGGTGGAGGCTACGGGTGGACACCCCGATCAGTTGGGCGAACAAACCTTTCGATAGAATCAGTTACGGAGCGCCCCGACCGCTTCCGGGCTGTCGGCGTGGTGTTCCCGCACCTGATTGAATTGAGCGTGGCACCTGAGGAAGGCGTCGACAAGGACCGGATCGAAGTGTTTGCCGGTTTCTTCGCGTATGATCCCAACGGCCTCCTCGTGGGACCGGGCCTCTTTGTAGCGCCGTCGGCTGGTGATCGCATCGTAGGCGTCGACCAGCGCGATGACGCGCGCCGCAAGTGGAATGTCTTGTCCGGCGATCCGTCGCGGATAGCCCGTTCCGTCATAGCGTTCATGATGGCAGTGGGCGATGTCAATGCACATCTGCAGGAGGGGGACCGGCCAGGCCGAGTCCACCGCACGCGAAAGCACCCGCCGGCCGATGTCCGTGTGCGTCTTCATGATCTGGAATTCTTCGTCGGTCAGCGCGCCCGGTTTGGTCAGAATATCGTCCGGGATGCCGACCTTGCCGATGTCGTGCATCGGGGCGGCCTGGACAAGCATGTCGACGAAATCGTCAGTGACAAGGTGGGCGTACGGGCCCTCGCCTTGGAGCGCTTCCGCAAGAATGCGTGCCATTTTGGTAACCCGCTCGATATGAAGTGTCGTCTCCTCGTCACGGTATTCAGCCAGGTGCCCCACCGTCTGGAGCAGGACGCGCACCGACTGCTGCAGGCGCTGGCGGCGCGTCACGTTGTCGAGGGCGATGGCCGCAGCGTCGGCGATCGAGCGGATGCACTCAATCTCTTCTTCGGAGAAGGGGGAGTCGTCGGATTTCTCAGTGACGTTGAGAACACCAATGATACCCTCGCGCGTCTCCAGCGACGTCGACACCAGCGGCGTGCTCAAGAACGCCTCTCGATGGTATTCCCGCCCACCAGCGGCACCGGGACCATACGCCTTCGCGGCCAGCGTCTTGCCGCTTTTGAACACCTGCCCGGTGATGCCCTCGATGTCCTTGACGCGGATTCGACCGACGACGGCCGGATCGATCCCAACCGCCCGCTCGCACACCAGGTGCTCGCCCGTCGCGTCCGTAAGGAAGAGGGAGATGCGTTTGGCGCCCGTCGCCTGTTCCACACACCGGATGAGCGGTTCGAGGATCTGATCGCGGGAGTCCGCGTCATTCAAGTCCCGCATGAACTCGTAGAGGACCTGGAGTTTTCTGGTCTTGAGGTCGACCTCCGTTTCCAGTTGCGTGTTGAGCCGGTCGAGGTCTTTCCGCGCCGTTGCGAGCCGATGTACGGTCCGGACTCGCGCCAGGAGCTCGGCGATATCGAAGGGTTTAGGCAGGTACTCCTGCGCCCCCGCTTCCAACCCCCGAACAACGTCCTCGGAGCGCGACCGGGCGGTCAGCATGATAATAGGGATATGCGCGGTGCGATCGTCGGCCTGCAGGGTGCGCGTGGCGGCGATACCGTCCAGCACCGGCAACCCAATATCCATGATGATCAGATCCGGCTGCTGCTGTGTTGCGAGTTCGAGCCCCGTCCCTCCGTCCGCTGCCTCGATAACCTCAAACCCCGTCGCACGGAGGTGGGTGGCGAGGATGAATCGAAGCTCGTCCTCGTCCTCGACAATGAGAAGGGTGCCCTGGTGTTGATCGGCCACTTCGCAGGCTCTTTCGGATTCGATTCCCCGGACTACGCACATGGCAGCCCGGTCGTCCCATCGGCAAGTTGCATGGTGGTCGACACTTAAACGGGTGCAGCCGCGCCGGCCGTCCACTGACGCCCGAAAAAAGCCGCGAGCACGCTCTCCGCACCCACGCCGGTCTGATAACCATCGCCAAACGACACCGACCAGTTCAGGCAGTTGACAGGCAGCCTTTCCCGGTTACTCTCATCGAGATCAACGGTCCCCGTGGCACAATTGGATAGCGCGTCGGCCTCCGGAGCCGAAGGTTGCAGGTTCGAGCCCTGCCGGGGACGCTGCCCTCTATGGAGTGAACCAACGGTGTATGCGATCATCAGTGACGGCAATCATCAGTACCGCGTCGAAGAGGGATTGATCTTCGACGTTGAACGCAAGGACCTACCGCCCGACGCCAAGACGATCGAGTTCGACCGGGTCCTGTTTGTGGGCGATCTTGAGGACGGCCCGAAAATCGGCCAGCCCGTCGTCGATGGCGCGAAGGTGACCGCTTCCGTCCTGGGCGAGATCAAAGGCGACAAAATCACGATCCACAAGCGCCGCCCCCGCAAGAATTACCAGCTCAAGAAGGGCCACCGTCAGAAGTACCTGCAGGTCAAGGTCGAGAAGATCGAGGTGATGCCCTGATCGCCTCATGGGCGCGCTTTGCGACGCATGAGTACGACCATGCCAGCCTACGGACACTCGTCGGGTCCGTCGTACGGGTACGGCAGACCGCGGAAGGCGTCGACGACCACCGGCTCGATCTGCTCGAGCCGGAGGCCTCGGTCCTCGCACCAGTCGAGAAACCGGGCACACGCCCTGGTCCATGACGGCAACGTGGCTGCGCTTTTTGTGGGCATCCACGCCCACGTACAATGTGTCCCGCATCTCCGTTCTCCTTTCTGGCCTCCGCTTGAGGCCGTCAGATTCACGGAGTCTACAAGACTTTCATCTAACCTTTATGTAAGACAATAGGGTGGCTTTGTCCAGTGTAAGTGTGTGGCTCAATTCGGCGCAAGCTGATTGTGGCGGGCCCGCAAGGCCGGGAGCTGCTCCATCAGGACAGCATCTCTTCCCTAACGTCACGCCGTTTGTTTCCGACGATCGCGGTGTATTGAATGGGCTGACGGCTGGTCCCGACCCGGTGCTGGTAGCGCTGCGTCTTGCGAACCTCAAGTGTCTTGTCGGCCATTGCTGATTGGATGAGGCGCGCGAAGCCGCTAGTATCGTCCTGATCGAGGAAACTTGACTTTATGTTGAAGGCGATCCAGCCGCCCGGCTCGATCAGGTTGTAGGCGTTGGCGAATGCCTTCGTGGGAATGTCCCCGAAACCAAGTGCTGCCACGCAGGTCAGGCAGTTGAACCTATACCCTGCGAGCTCACGTCGATCGCTCTGATTCAATCGCGTCATATCCACGACGTGGTAGTTAGCGTAGGTTCCCGGACGATCACGCTGTGTGGCATCGGCGGCCGCCTCGATGATGTCCGCGCCGACTATGAACTTGACACCCATGTCAGCGAGCTCTTCGCCAACCATGCCGTTCCCGGCACCGAGATCCAGCGCTCGCAGCGCGGCTGCCTGTGTGCCCCCGGCAGTCAGTTCGGCCTCAAAGAGCTTCCGAATCCTGCCCGGAGAGTCGCACTTCAGGATGTCGTAAATGAGGTGTTCGTACAGACCGGGCACGGAGAACAGTTCATCGTA
>JBARRC010000132.1:0-2530 GCA_049644045.1 Phycisphaerae bacterium | reverse complement strand
GCCATAAAGTGCCCCAGCGCAAATAAAGTCTGGCGCGAATACGTCCTGTGGGGCGCGATGCGTTTGTGGCAGAGCAATCTGAGTGCCGAACAGGATTGGCTGCGTCCCCTTTTTTTTCTCCCCTTTTCCTCTCCAAAAAATCCGATCCTCGCTGCGCTCGGATAAAGGGAAAAGGAGATAAAGGACAGAGGGTAACCTTCTTACCGTCTTCTCCTACCGAGGACGCCAACGGCTCCGAGAGCCAGCAGTGCTATCGTGGCGGGCTCAGGCACTTCGGCGACACGGAACCCGATACTGCCGTACTCGTCCGTCGGGTAGAGGGTGCTGCGGTTGGCCGCGTGCAGGTCGTAGTCGTAGTGGCTGCACGACCCGCCACGCAGCCCGCGATACGAACCGTGAAGCACGGCTTCATTCCACTCCCACACATTGCCACCTTGGTCGAACGTGCCGTACGGGCTATCCGAGTTCTCGTGGGCACCGACCTCGGTTCGCCAGTAGGGGCTGCCGATGGTGTAGCCGCCAGCGTAGAACGTCGCGTTGTTGCCCGGGTCGATCGGTTCGACCAGATCGTTGCTCGGAACACTGTCGTTGCCCGTGGGATAGTCCCAGTAGTTGCCCGTATCGCCGTCGTTCTTGTGATACGACGCCTTGTACCACTCGTCCTCCGACGGGATCACCCAGGTCGCGTCCGCCTCACGCGTGATGGCCATTAGCTCGGGATTGGTCATCGCGCCATTGAGGAAGTACGAGCCGGCCTCGGTCGTGCCGAGGCCTTGCGCACCCGTGGGCTGCCCGTTGTGCAGCCAGTTGCTGAACCGGGCCGCATCGCCCCAGGACACGTAGTTCACCGGGCGGTCAGCCCAGTCCGCCGCCGTCGATCCGGGCGCTTCATCCGTACCACCGCTGAAATCGTACCAATAGCTTCCGCTGCTGCCGTGCTGCGTGATCTGGCAGCCTTTAGAGTACGAATCCATGGAAGCGTTGTACAGTCCATACGGGTCGCTGGCCGCCACGGCGTTGAGAAACTCGCTGTACTGCCCGGCCGTCACCTCGTACGTGCCGATGTTGAAGACGTAGTCCACGCCACCGTAACCATTCCCGTGCGTGTCGTTGGCGTTGCCCGGGTTGCCGATGGTCACGGTCTCGATAACCACCTCTGCCTGAACGCTAACCGCAAACAACGCCACGCCCGCCACCACATTCAGAATCCCCTTGCCCGACATGTTCAACCCTCCAAGTGTAGAACCACACCAGTTAGAAACGATCCGCCAGTATACCGCCGATCAGAGCGGCGGGCAATGGGCGTCGTGTAGACGGGTGGACGAGTGACGGGTGGCCCATGTCCTTTGTCCTTTGGACACGGGAGAGACGATGACACACAGTCAGGCTCATGCCCACGATCATCACATCCCCCAGCTCCAGAGGAGGTGGGCCACCCGGGCATGACGGCTGGTGCGAGAATCCTTTCTCGCACCCCTGTTGGCGGGAATCTTTTCCCGCCCTTGTGCGGGTTTCCTTCCGGTAGTCACAAGAGGAGATGACACGGGGGTAGCACGGCCCAGCGTCACAACGCACAGGATGACACCGCGGCTAGCGCGCGTTGAGTGTCGGGCTGGACAGTTCGACCCGTCCGGTGGCCAGGTTGTAGAAGAGCCGTTCGACCGTAACCCGGTTGGGGAGTTGACCCGGTTTCTGCGTAATGATGTGCGCCTTGCGCTGCGGCGTGCCATGGATCACCAGAATCTTGCGCTGCTGTTCGTAGATCACATCTTCGGCGGTGAGCCACAAACCTTCGGCCTGATCTTGAAGCATGACCGAGCCCGAAGCCTGGAACTGCCTTAACTGGTCCGCGCTGAGCCGACCCATTCGGCTGTCGTCGGGGCGGCCGTAGCTCTCGTTGCGATCGAGGAAATCGACGGTCAGCACGTCGCACGTCAGGAAGGTCGATCGCCCTGATGGAACTTCGGCACTGTTTCCGATGGGCTGACCGCGAATCCGGGCGAGCTGAGCTCCGCTGAAGTACTTCAGGTTGACATTCCCCTCGAACCGCGTCTGATCGATGGAAAAGTCATACCACATCAACTCATCCCATTCGATGAGGGTGTTCGACGGGCCTGAGTCCTCATCGATGCCGAACAACCCACCCGCGCCGCGACCGGACTCGTCGTTTCGCGTCGTTACGGGGTGGTTGTCCTCCAGGAGAAGGTTCCCGGGACCTTCGATCAACATCTTTGAGACCTCAGGCCTGAGGTTGACGGAGAGTTTCGGGCCGGCTATTCGGGCCCGGCCCTTGAGCCTGCCGGTGGCCGGATCCATTTCGGATGTCAGTGCGACGGCGTTTCCCGTGGCGAGGATATACGCGGGTTCCTTCGAGAAGCGGTTGCCGCCCGGCCGGGGCTTGTCCGCGCCGAGTCCGTGCGGAAAGGCGTCAACGAGGTCCTGCAAGATCCACCAGTCTTGTGCCATCTTGATGTCGGCCGCGTCCTCGGAAACGTCCTCGAATTCAACGATCAGTTGATCGCAATCGAAG
>JBARRC010000131.1:0-2026 GCA_049644045.1 Phycisphaerae bacterium | reverse complement strand
GACGAAGGATTCCGGCGCGACAAGTTCCTCTACGGCGTCCGCGCTCGCTATCGCGTCACGTTTGGTTACTGGCAGTTTGCGATTCGCAACGTCTTCACGGAAGGCGAATAAGACCGGAAGCGCAGCGGGCGGCGTGCGGCCGGGTGCGGCCAACACTCGATCGCCCCGCCCGCCGCCTCTTACCGATCGAGCGCCGGCCCCCTTCGAACCGGCCTCGAATCCCGTTCGATGAGCCTTCGATGCCCCCCCGAATCCAGGATATCACAGGGTCAAACAGGTTTACTCACAGGTTCAGCCCGACCGGCCCAAACCGCTCCCCTGTCCGCTACCGGTCGCTCTCGGATGTCCGAAACGTGTCCGATGTCCGAAAGTCGAATTCGCCCGAATCCGCCGCAAGTCCTTGTCACAGCGGGGCTTAAAATTTCGGACATTTGTGCAAAACCGGTGTATTCCCCCCGAGAATCATCGGCGCCGCGCAAAACCCGAAATTACCCAAAATCGCCGTAACCCTAGCATTGTCAAGCACTTACGACCTTTTGGCCACGGCGCAAAACCTGGGTCTCTTTTAGATCCAGCGTACACCGGTCCAGCGTATCCAGCGTGTATACCCAATCGCCAAGTACTTAGTGAGCGATCGCTTTGGCCGCCGCGTTGAAGGAGCGTGATGCATCGCCCCCCTCCAAGGACGGGTTGCGAAACCGGCTCTTGAAGCCGCGCACCCCCGTCCGAGCCGCCGCACATCTTATAGGACGGTGGTTTCAAGTCAAGTACGCTTTTAGGCCGTGTCGCGGAATGTTGAATAGTCTTGCTTGTAAACCGATACAGAACGATCCGAAAACCAGGCATCGATCCCTATAATATCATTCGCATCGCTTGTTGACGTGATTGCAGCCCATCGGTGGCACTGACTCGCTTGTTCTTCGGACCCGTTTCCTTACGGGCGCGGCTCGGATGCCCGGAACCAACCGGAGGACTGCAAGCACATCCCCGCTTCCTTACGGGCGCGGCTCGGATCGCAGTCCGTCCGACGATTCCTACCGCACTACACAAGCCGCACTTGGTCGGCGGTCTTGGCCGCACGCTCGGTGTAGCGGTGGATCAACCCGGCTTCGAGCTTTCTGTATAGCTCGACGACTTGCCTGGGGTGGTAGTCTTTCCGCAAGTAGAGTCGAGGGTTTGGCACTTCCCATTGCGGAATGGGTGTAAGGCGGTCGCTATCCAGGTCGTGGAGGACGGCGATCAGTTTATCGATCCCAGCAATGATGGCCTTGCAACCTATGGTGTGCGGCATGTCGCTCGCGACGATCATCGGTCGGGCGTGCCTCAGGATCGGCCCGCCGTCGATACTCGCATCAAGCAGGTGGATCGTGGCCCCGACATACTCGGGCTCTTCGTTGAGCAGCGGGTAGAAATTGGTGGCTGTCCCCCGATAGTAGGGCGACAGGCCCAGGTGCATGTTGATCATTCTTCCCGGCCAGCGATCCAGCAGCGGCGTCTTGACCAGGTTCGTCCCGAAAACCACGACCGTGTCGACGCCGGCTGATTCGAGAAACCGCAGCGTGGCCTCCACATTAAGTTCACCTGGCCCGATATGGCGGACGGCGCAGGACTTGCCATCCGTTGCGAACTCGCTCTGATCGCCGAAGAAGATTTCCTCCTGTCGGGCGCGCTCGGCAAAGTGGTGTGCGATGATCTGCGCCTCTTCAGGAGTCAGGTCTGACGCGCCGACGCCGGCTGACGAGTAGCCGGTCTGTTCGTAGCCGACGGCAACGACGTCGAACTCAGCGCGCAACCGGTTCACGAAGTACCGATGACGTGTCTCGACACTCGTTAAAACGCCGATCTTCATATCGTGTTTTCAAAGGGGCCACGGACAGAGCGTGAAGCGTATCTCGTGAGGGTGCGTGACAGTTTCCGCGGATTGTTTTCCAGCCCCGGAGGGGCGACAGATAATAGCCAGGGGCGTAAGCCCCTGGAAGAAGTTGTGCTCCTCCCTGATTCCAGCCCCGGAGGGGCGGAAGACAGA
>JBARRC010000130.1:0-24808 GCA_049644045.1 Phycisphaerae bacterium | reverse complement strand
GCCTGAGACGGAGGAAGCCAAGGTTCTTCCAATGTGCACGGATTACGTTGGCGGCCGAACGCTTCGACCCCTTTCGACGTCCGTTCGGTGGAAAGGGCGTGAATATGGTGTTGAGGCGGGTATCGATCTGGTAATGAGTGTAGTACGACGCCCGGAAGAGAACGCGGGCAACTGGAACGCTGCCACAGCGCTCGGCGAATTGGCGAACCTGGGCCCGCATCTGAGAGGTCGCCCGTGCTTGGACGAACTTGCAACACTCTACGATCACGCCCAAGGCCTGGAGAAGCGAATAATCCTTACGTGTTTCCTGGGGTCGGGTGATCCCCGTGGGATCGCGCTGTTTATCCGCACGCTCGACAAGGAACAGAACATGAGACTACGACTGCGTGCCGCGAGCGCACTTGCCCAATGGAACATACGTCGAGGTCTTGCCGAACTCGTGGACCTTCTCGAATCCAAGGAAAGGCTATTGCTCCCAGGTGGTCTTATGCCATACGTTCGTGATAAGGCGCTTGATCTATTCCGCACAAAGAACCGCCTTAAGGGCTGGGGATTTCCCGACGAAGAGATCCGGGAGTCGATCGAAATCCAATTAGGGATCGACCCCAAAGAATTCGAGGGGTTGGAGCTTGAGGACGAAGAGACTCGCAAGTCGATCGAAACCCGAGCACGGCTCCTACGGGAAAAGTTCCTTGCCTTGTACATCGGCCAAATCAAGAAGTGGTTCGCCGAGAACGAGCATCGCTTCCCGGATTGGAAACCGGGTGATCCGCTGCCGGACGTCCGGAAACCTGAGAAGAACGACCTCGGGAAAGAGTAGGCGTAGCGAGGTTGCTTAACGCCACCCGGGGATATCGGATTCCCGTCCTGCGTCGCTGCATGTAGCGAGCCTAACGACGATGTGACCTTCGGGACAAGCGCGTTTGCCAGTTCGGAAAATCAAGCCGCCAGCATTATTGGGCATGAACTGGTCCACGTCGTCCCGCCATGGCCGTTTTGGGCGAGCGAATGCGATGCGTACACGTGGGAGCTGGATCATTCACAGCAGACCGACGGCACTTTTGTGCTGACCTTCCAGCCTCCCACCGAGGGGACGCTCGATGTGCCCGCAGGCGGCTGCCAAACCGTGTCGGTAACAGCCACGATCCCCGACACGGCCGGGGCCGGTGAGGAGGCCCTTGTGGAACTGACAGCCGTGAGCACCCCCGACGAAGACCCCCCGCCCGAATGCCACCCCGTCCTCGGCTCCATCGCCGCCGAACCCACCCCCTGCTACGCCACAGCCACCGTCACGGTCCTTAGGCTGGAGCTGGAAGTCAAGGAGATAACGTTTAACGGCAATCACACCATGTATGAGAGTGCCGAGCCGTATGACGGCGATAACAATGGGTGGGGTGTGGGGTCAGCGTTGACCGGCGTCGATTGGAAGAGTGACGAGAACCCGGATCACCCCATCTGCTACACCCGAAGCTCGCCGATGAACATGACGGTGCTGATGGAAGTGAAGGCTGCACGAGTTCACCTGGTCGATACATCGGAACCGGATAGGCAATCGATTCCCACGGATCGGCTCTACTGGCTGATTGTGGCCCGCAGCACCCACACAGACGAAATCAAGTACTTTGCCAGCAACGCCTCGGCTTCTGCGAGCCTGAAGGACATGATGACGGTCGGATTTGCTCGCTGGCATGTGGAGAAGTGGTTCGAGCGAGCGAAACAGGAAACGGGCTTTGGTGCGTTCGAAGTGCGAACGTACACGAGTCTGATGCGGCACTGGCTATGTTCACGTATGGCGATGTACTTCCTAGCCGCTCAGACCCAGCGGCTTCGGGGGAAAAATCCACGGGTCACACTGGAGCAGGTCGCGGACGTGGCGAACACGCTCGCATGGAGGATATGGAGCCGCTGGCCACATTCGTTGAGTTACGTGGCCCAGCACTGCGAGTACTATCAGGAGCGTAATGAGGCCTCCTATGAAAGCCGACGAAGAACCGCGGCGCGAGCGGATACTTCATAGCGCTGTCATATTAAGCACTTAACACCGTTCCCTTGAGGATTCGGATTTGTGATCGTGAATCCCTCGACCAGCGTCTCCTCCCCCTGTTCGCGGTGAATATATACCCCACCCCCGATCGTGGTGACGGGGGCGTTCGGCTCCCCCGGCCCGTCCGTGCTCCTAAGCGCGATTTTTTTGATTCCGAAGTCGAGTAGCCCGTCAGCCACGTTGTAGGTTCCCGGGCGAACCCAGACGGTGTCGTGGTCACTGGCCGCGCTGATTCCGTCCTCGATCGTGCAGAAGGGATCCTCGGGTGAACCATCGGTTGGTGGATCGCAGTCATCGTCGACATACCAGTTAGCTGCATGCGCAGCCTGCGCGGGCCCGAACAACCACAGTGCCATTGCTGTGACAACCCAGATGTACGGCTCCAGCGCAACGCCACGCAACCGCATCGATCTTCGCATTGGTCGCTCAATCCCAGCTCGTCGTTTCATGACTTTGCCTCCTGTTCAGCACTTTGCGGTGTTCCCAGTAATCCGCCGATGGTTTGATCGTAAAGCCGGGCGGGTTTTCTGTCAAACCCCCGATAACGCGCAAGGGCACGACGATTCGCCGCGCGCTCGATCGCGATTACCTGCCAAGGAGTATCACTGGAAATTATCCTGTGAACCCGCTTGCTACGGGCTCCGCTGAGTTTAATGGTGGGCACGGCCCACCCTACCGAACTGCTACCGCCTCCGCTCACGACAGAACTGCTGAGGACACGGAGAAATAGTCCAAAAAAAGGTGTAAGATTTACCGTGTGAGCAGGGACTATTGAGTAGTGTCGTGCGCTTTGCTCGTGACTTTTGTTTGGAAAAGGAAACTCGCCGAGGCGATACGTTCTTGCATACCTCTTCGTAGCTTCTTGCCTGATGGCCTCTTGCCGGACTGTACGCCTCCCGGGCAATGCCGAGAGCCCCACCGCAATCAAGCATGGTGTTAAAGGCGCGCTGATCGCGCAGACCTACGATGAACCGGCGACTGACCCGTGGATGGCACGGCCGAAGGACGTAACCGGGACGGGTGTGGTACACTGCGGACCGTGGGTGCGCGGACCGTATGAGAGCATCCAGGTCAACGTCGACCATCGCGGCTGCAACATCGTGGGTGATGCGGCCAATGAGCCATCCATCGCTATTGATCCGACGGACCCGAGGAGGATCGTCATCGGGTGGCGACAGTTCGACACCATCGAATCCGACTTTCGCCAAGCCGGTTGGGCCTACAGCCACGATGCCGGGCACACGTGGGCTTTCCCGGGCGTCCTGCAACCAGGCGTGTTTGGGAGTGACCCCGTCCTGGACGCCGACGGGGACGGTAACCTGTACTATTACACCCTTACGAGGCTTGGAGGCGGAGACTTCTTCAAGTCCACTGACGGCGGCGTGTCATGGATCGAAACGGCGTCGGATTTCGGGGGAGACAAACCATGGATGGCCACCGACCGGACCAAGGGCATAGGCAGAGGCAACATCTATTTCAACGCCGGTAGCTCAGAGTTTTATCGTTCAACGGACGGCGGAGCTTGCTTCGACCCGTTTTACATCCCGACCCCCAGTTTCCCGACAATGTCGGTTGGGCCCGATGGAACGCTCTACACCGCCGGTTTAGGTCGCCTTTTTACGAAGTCGATCAATGCCCAAGACCCCGATCAGGTGCCCGTGTTTGACCCCCCTTTGCTCCTCGACCTTGGCGGCGACATCCAAGTCGCGTGGCCGCCCAACCCAGGAGGGCTCCTGGGCCAGATCTGGGTGGCGACGGATCACTCTGATGGGCCCACACGCGGGAATGTTTATTTCCTCGGGTCCGTGGATCAATCCATCGAAGATCAGCTCGACGTCAGTTTCGCCCGCAGCACCGACGGCGGAGTTACCTGGAGCGAAAAGGTCCGCGTCAACGACGATCCCGAAGGGAACGGCGCGTGGCAGTGGTTTGGCATGATGTCCGTCGCACCCAACGGCCGGATCGACGCCGTCTGGAACGACACCCGCAACTACCTCGACGCCCCGCACGATAGCCTCTGTGAGCTGTACTACAGCTACTCCACCGACGCCGGCGTGACTTGGTCTGAGAATATCCCCGTCAGCCCCGTCTTCGACAGCCGCATCGGTTGGCCGCACGCCCAGTGGAAGCTCGGTGACTACTACCACATGCTCTCGGACAACCTGGGCGTCAACGTGGCCTACGCGGCCACGTTCAACGGTGAGCAGGACATCTACTTCCTGCGCATCGGCCCATGGGACTGCAACAGCAACGAGATTCCCGACGAAGACGACATCGCCTGCGGCGGCGGAAACACGTGCGGTGGTATTCCCGGCAGCTACGACTGCAATGAAAACGGCGTCCCCGACGAGTGCGAATACCGCGGCGACTTCGACGGCGACGGTGTCACCACCCTGCGTGACTTGGCCGCCTTCCAACGCTGCTTCACCGGTGCTCTGGGTGCCACTGGCGGCTTGCCCGCCAGTGCCCTTGCGCAAGATCCCTGCTGCCGCCTCTTTGATCTCGACGTGGACGACAACATCGACCTCGCGGACCTCATGATCTTCCAGCGATCGTTCAATGGCCCGTAGAACGCTTGAGGGAGAAAGGGGGAGAGGGAGAAAGGGGAGGGAGAAAGGGGGTCAGGAGCCGTTTCTTGACGCTCATCACCGATTACGCTAGTAGATAACATATGGCACGACCTCTACGACATGCACCCGGCGGACTGGCCTACCACGTCATCAACCGCGGCACGGGGCGGAGGCGGGTATTCGACGATGCTGGTGATTACGAAGCCTTCGAGCGTGTTTTGGCGGAGGCCCGAGAGCGCGTTGGCATGCGGGTGTGTGCGTATGTGGTCATGCCAAACCACTGGCACTTCGTCCTCTGGCCGCGTAATGACGGCGATCTCTCGCGTTTTATGAGCTGGTTGACGATGACGCACACACAACGATGGCATGCGCATCGGCACACCACGGGCACGGGCCACGTTTATCAGGGGCGTTTCAAGAGTTTTCCCATTGAAGCCGACGACCATTTCCTGACGGTCTGTCGTTACGTGGAACGCAATCCGCTACGGGCCGGGCTGGTGGACTCGGTCGCTAACTGGCGTTGGGGATCTTTCGCGGTGCGGAGGGCGAGCGGCAAGCGGGCGCGGGCCTTGCTGGATGATTGGCCCGTAAAACGCCCGAGGGACTGGGCAAGATGTGTGAACGAGGCAGAGACGACCGAACAATTGGAGACCTTACGGCAATGTGTTCGGCGCGGCCGACCCTACGGGCGCGAGGGCTGGACAGAACCGACCGCGGCGCGGTTGGGTCTGCAGTCATCGTTGCGCCCCCAGGGGCGACCGAAGACCCCTAAACAACCTGAACCTGAAAAAGGCTCCTGACCCCTTTTCTCATGATCTTGTCGGCGTTGCCGGCCTGGCCGAAGGCGACCATCCGATTGACGCAGACCTGCTTCATGGCATTGCGGGCTTCGCCCAGGTACTTCCGCGGGTCGAACTCTTCCTTCCTCGTGGCGAAGATCTTGCGGATCGCGCCGGTGATGGCCAAACGGTTATCGGTGTCGACGTTGATTTTTCGGACGCCGTTCTTGATCCCGCGCTGGATCTCCTCAAGCGGGACGCCATAGGTCTCCTTCATCTCGCCGCCGTACTGACGAATGATGTCGAGCAATTCCTGGGGTACGCTGGAGGATCCGTGCATGACCAAATGGGTGTTTGGCAGACGCCTGTGAATCTCCTCGATAACACTCATGACCAGGACGTCGCCGGTCGGCTTCTCGGTAAACTTGTAGGCGCCGTGGCTGGTGCCGATGGCAACGGCAAGAGCATCGACCTCTGTTCTGGCGACGAACTCCTCAGCCTGGTCCGGGTCAGTCAGATGTTTCCTGGCCTCGGTCTTCGTCAGGCCGGCGCCGTGCCCGTCCTCCACGCCGCCGAGGCAGCCCAGTTCACCCTCGACGGTGACGCCCCTGGGATGAGCGGCGTCCACCACGTCCCTGGTGACCTCGACGTTGTATTCGAAGCTCGCCGGCGTCTTGCCGTCAGCCTCCAGGGAACCATCCATCATGACCGAGGTGAAGCCCTGCTCGATCGCGCTAAGACAGGTTTCGGGCGAGTTGCCATGATCGAGGTGCATGGCAATGGGGATGTCGGGGTGCACCTCCGCCGCGGCAAGCATCAGGTGTCGCAGATACGCGTCATTGGTATACGTTCGCGCCCCGCGGGAGGCTTGAATAATGACGGGCGAGCGCGTTTCCTCCGCCGCCGCCATGATTGCCTGGATCTGCTCCATATTGTTGACATTGAACGCCGCCAGACCGTAGTCGTTCTCTGCTGCATGATCCAACAGGATGCGCATGGGTACGAGTCGCATTATCATTAATCTCCTCAAGGAAGTTATCGGGAGTCAACGCATTGTCACTCCCTCGCCGTTCGGCTTTGACTACTCATGCTGACTGCACTGTTTCATTGCCTCCATCAGGCGCGGCCCGTCGAGAACAGCGACAAACGGCAGAAGATCATCCATGTGCTCGAGGCATTGGGACACCGCCTCGCGCGCGTCCGCTGCGTCCTCCGCCTCTTCGATCCGGCAGATCGGAGCAAAGGGTCCGATATCGCGCACGAGCGCGCTGCGGACCTCCACTTCATCTTCGACACAAAGGACCACCAGGTTGCTCATGATTCCGCCTCGTCTTTAGTATGGCAGCGTAGCCCGGATTGTTTCTCCGTTGGGGAGTGTCGTGACAAGCGAGACCATATCCTCTGCGATGAAATCCGCCGCCCGGCGGATGGCGGCGACAGGGTTGTTCAGCTCGTGTGCCATACCCGCCGTGAGCTGCCCCAGCGTCGCCATCTTCTCCGACTCAACGAGGCGCGTTTGGGTGCGCAGTCATCCTTGCACCCCAAGGGACGACCAAAGACCCCTAAACAACCCGAGAACGGCTCCTGACCCCTTTTCTTCCCCGGATTGCGGAAGCTATCAAGAGGGATCGGCGGCAGATGCACATGCGTTACGTTGAATCCCGGTACATCGATTCCGCCGACTGGTCCACGAAATGCGCCATGGCGTCAATCGTGATTCAAACATGCCGCGAGTTCCTTCCTGCCGATGTTCGTGCCTGTCCTCCAGAGCAACTGGCGGAAGACGTCTTCGATCTACTCGCCCTGCAGTTGGCCACGACCGGTCGGCTGGGGCCAGCTCACGCGGCTTCTTGGTGGACGGGACAACCCACCTGAAATCCGCGGTCCTACCCTTCCGCATGTCCCGACGGAGGCCGATTGCATTCGGTCTTCTGAGGGAACAGGGACGATGCACGAGGCACGGAACGGGTCAGTCCGCCTTACGCATGAGGACGCCGGGACGCGCGTTGAGGACAGACCGTAGCTTCATCGCGTATCGTGCCAACGCCCTCGTCCAATTCCAGGCAAGTCGCTCGCGGCGCAACGTTGAATACAGCTGATACCCGACGACGATCAGCGCCAGAAAAGAAGCGGCAGTGGCGAATCCCATGTGGGCAATAGCGTAATGGACGTCACTCGCGCGGATCCCAACGGCCTCGTTCCCGCGTACTTCGGGATCAGAAGCAAGCCCTCCCATGGAAACCACAGTTACTGTCTGCCGCCCGTTGGTGGGCAATTCAAACAGATCGCCATTCAGGGTCGCATTTCCATCAGGCCCCGCGTTATCTACTCGGACTATGGCCCGGTCTGATCCGGCTCCCCAGTGAATTATAGGCCCGATGAATTCCGCACTCAATTTCAGTCGGGTGAGTGGGCACTGCCCTTCGTTGCTGATCGTCAAGACTGTAACCACACATTCTTGCATCCCAGCCACGCGGCTAAACGGGCTCTCCACAATACCATAGGTTAGGCTCGGAGCTGGTCGATACACTGCATTTAGGACTATCGCTGACGGGAATGCGGCGATTATCGCCAGAGCCATCTGCCATGACACCGACCAGACTCGTGCCTTCCACGACCCCTGACGATCCGTTTCTGCAGTCATGACTCCCTTCCCTACTCTATGAACCGACCAAATGCCTCCTGATACGAGCTCTTTCGGAGATTCGGATCAAAGGCTGCCAGTCGCACGACAGCGTCTTCCTCGGGGAAGCCATACTCCTCCATCAGCACGTCCATCGCTGACCCAAACGCCGGGGTTTGCTTGCAGATCGCCTTGATTTCGCAGTCCGGTGCCATAGCCATCAAGGCAAAGAGGTCCGCCTCTTTTTCGAATTGATCCGCGAACCAATCGTTATTTGCCCGTTTGACCGCACCCTGCTCAAGGAAACTCCGATGCAGCAAGTAATGTCCAAGCTCATGGAGGACTATCCTCACCCGGCCCGTCGCAGTCTGGATCTTGCTGTTGAAGGCAACGATAAACATTCCGTTCTTGTAGATCGTGAGACCCTTCGTTCGCTCTGGCAGGGGGCGTTCCCACAGAACGATTTCTGGATTGTCCTCGCAGTACCTCCTCACCGCTGGCCACCGCAATCGAACTCTGTTGAAATGAGCGCAAATGTTCTTGGTGATTTTGGCCGCGATACGGTCCTTGATCACCGGCACACTATCGCACACACTCAGCCAGATATCCTCGACGGTCCATTCAGTCATTCTGCGTTTCATGAGGTGCCTCCCTGGGCTGTTTCTCCGGAGAAGTTCATTACTTCCACGAAGAAACTATAGGCCTCGTCAATCTCCTCCGCGGTCAGTTCTGCTGGATCAGCCCCCATCGCCATTCGCACGAATGGAAAGAAGTCGTCCTCGCGTGTGTTGAAGATATCCTCAACGCGCAGGCCGATTAGTTCCACGAGCGTCTCGAGAATGGAGTATTTGACCTTGTACTTACCGGCCTCGATCTGGTTCCATTCGCTGATGCTGATCCCGGCCTTTGGAGCCAAGACCCGGATCGGCAGCTTCAAGGTGAGCCTCCCCGCGCGGATCCGATTGCCAATGCGCACAAGCTCGTGCGAGATCTCTTCGGTAGGTTTAAACGGCATTTTGCATCCTCCAGTTTGGTCAACGCGACCCCACCGCCGGCGTGAGATCGCGTCTGGGGTATCCGGAAGGCCCGTCGCCGGAAGGCGGGCCAGACGTATCGCGGAACTTGCAAAGCCACTCTATGAAGCCGAGGATACGCTCCATCCTGTCTTCAGGAGCGTTCCTCAAGTACCTGCGCATACGCTGTAGTTTCGCCTCGGTACTTGGGCCGACTTCCCTACCGAGAAGAAGCTCTCCGGCGGAAAGCGGAAACCACTCCGAGATTGGAACATCGATCTCATTCGAGAGCCGCCGAAGCATGCCGATTGTCATCCGGGACGCATGTTTGCCACGTCGCAAGCGAGAAACAGTGTTGCGGTGGACCTCGAGTTTCGTCGCGAGCTCGTTTCCCGTGAGCTTGCGCTCTCGCAGACGCTTATTCAGCGTCGCCGCGATGTGATCGGCCCATGCGTGTGTTAGTGGCACGTTCGCATCCTCGACATAGGCAATCAGAGCCACCTATAATATACTCCACCCCAGGGCCGCCTGCAAGCGAATCTTGTTTTTTTCTTTCACGAATGCAGACAATTCACCAAATGAGTGTGCATTAGCCGGGACCGACGGGCTGGCGCGGGCGCGCCGTGACGCCGTCGTCGGGGTTCCGGCGGGGATTCCCACCGTGTCGCAATGGGGCATGGTGGTGATGACGCTGCTTCTGCTCACGGCCGGCACGGTTGTGTTTATGCGACGGTGGTCGGCACGGGCTTAACGAGCGGGTTCTCGCCTCGACACTGTGAGCAGCGTTCAACTTGGCGGAGGCTGAGTAGCACGCTCTCGCGTCCACGCTCAACGTGCCGGATTCTGCAGGCTGAAGGCCTGCTCGACAGTAGCCGGTGGCAAGTCCGCCATCGGTGGACGCCGCCACCGGAAAGGGTTGATCCCCAGAAACAGCACGACCCTGAAAGGGTCGTCTATCCAACGCGGCCTTAATTGCGCAACCCCTATTCGACCCCTTCAGCAGCGAATGAACCGCTGGGGTCCCGCAATCCGTGGGCGGCGCTGTCCTTGCCCACGGCTATTATCTTGCACCCCTTCGGGGTGTAGAACGTAATCTGCTGCGCTTGCCCACAGCTAATGGGTTTCAGCCCTTCAGGCTGAAGAGGACATCGACAACCGGCCACGGTTGTTGCACCTTTCAGACTGTCGGCGCTCACGTCCAAAGATAGCGCGGATCGAAGGCGACACCATACCGTTCGGCCAGGGCAACAAGCTCGTCCTCGAAGGTCACAGTCCTGTGCCTTTCCTTCTGTGCACAAATGTAGCCCGTCACCGCAGCAACCTGCGATTCACCGATCGAGAACGCGCCGTACCCATCCTGCCAATGGAAACCACGGAACGCGTCTCCGTTCGTCTTGATCCATTTCGAGGAGTCCTTCTTCAGGGTCATCATCAAGTCGCTTAGGGCGATGTTCTTGGACAGGCTGATCAGCAAATGAACGTGATTTTGGGTCCCGCCGATGATCAGTGCGGGGGAGTCTCGATTTCGACAGATTCCGCCGAGGTAGGCGTGCAACGCGGGTTCTACGGCTGTTGCGATGAGATTGCGGCGTTCTTTTGTGGAGAACACGATGTGTACCAGGAGCCGTGTAAGCGTTTGGGCCATGGGTGCATTGTACCGGCGGGTTCACTGGCTGAGCAAACGACTCTGCGACCCCTCCGGGGTCGATTGAATCGTAGGTTTCCACAATCCGTGGGCGGCGTCCGCCTTCGGCGGCCTTGCCCACGGCTATTCTCGTCGAGCCTTTCAGGCTGGGATGAGGGCGTCCTCAATCGCCATGGCACCCGCCAGACAATCCATGCCGCCAAGCAAACGAACCCTTAACGCGCCCGCTCCACCACGCTTGACAAACCCTACATAAAAGATGTTATGTAAGACAATTGGATCCGGTAGGGGACCCCTACTGAGACATCCCGGGGCGGAGGCAGTTGCTGGCGCTGAGGCCGAGGATTCCGACGCTTCGCATCCTGCGATCGTCCCCGCGAGCCCAACATATTTGCCTGTCGTCACGCCGTCACCAAGGAATCCGTCAGAAGTGTCTCTTCGGCGCAGTCTGGACATTCACCGCTGTTGACCATGGACCGCGGCTGCCCGGTGCACTCCACAACGCTCTGCCAGAAATTACCGTTGGGATCGAGCCTTTTGGTGGTGGACACGGCGGCGTTGACGGGTACATGCGTGAACTGGTCGTTCCAGTAGCCTATGAACATCGAGGTCTTCCCCGCCATGGCCGCGTGGGCCGCCATATGGCCGAGAATCCCGGCGAACAACGAGTCACTTGCCGTCGCCTGTGCCGAACGTATCAGGTAGCTTGGGTCGATGTACTTCAGGGTAAATGGCACTTCCATCAGTTTGAGGTATTCGGCAATCCGGTCTCGCAACAGGACGCCAATGTCCTTCAACCGCACGTTGCCGGACGGGTCGGTGGCCGACGATCCCTCGCGATCTTCATCAAAAAGTTGCTGACCGGCGCCTTCCGCAACAACGACAACGGCGTGCCGTCGTGCCTGAAGGCGGCGATACAGATGCACCAGAAACCCGTTTGCCCCGCCCAGCTCAAAGTCAATCTCTGGAACCAGAACGAAGTTGGCATCGCCATTGGCCAGCGCAGCGTGGGCCGCAATGAACCCGGCGTGCCGCCCCATCAGCTTCACAAGGCCAATCCCGTTGTACGCACCCGTGGCTTCCACGTGGGCGCCGCGGATGGCGTCGGCTGCCGCGGAATAGGCCGTTTCAAAGCCAAATGTTCGCGCGGTGTACGGAATATCGTTGTCGATTGTCTTTGGCACGGCGATGACGCCGATCTTCAAGCCGCGCCTTTGGATTTCCCGATTAAGATCCAATGCACCGCGGAACGTCCCGTCTCCCCCAATGCAAAAGAGAACTTGGATATTGAGGCGCTCCAACGCATCGACCATCTCCTCCGGCGACTGCGGACCGCGCGATGATGCGAGGATGGAGCCGCCATGTTGATGAATGTGAGATACGGATTTCGGGTCAAACATGAGAGCGTCGTGTCCGTAACACGGCACCAGACCTTCAAATCCGTAGCGGAAACCGTAAATGATTCTCACACCGTAGTGGTGGTACAGTTGCAGCACGATCGCTCGAATCACGTCGTTCAGTCCCGGACATAGGCCGCCACACGTGACGATGCCGCACCGGGTCTTGGTCGGGTCGAAGTAGATTCTCTCCCGCGGCCCGGCTAGCTCGAAGCCGAGCGATTCTGTTGCCTCATCCAGTGTGGGACAGGCTTTCCAGCCTGTCGCTTCACAGGGCGGGCGAACGGTCGTCCGGTACAGGGTTTGCTCCTCGTCCGAAGCGTAGCGGCGCGCTTTGTATGGGGACGTAACCTTCCGCGGACCGAGATTCTCAACGGTAAAGTCAAATGGCTCATTAGAGGACATCATAAGCACTCACGATGATGTCGGTTCCCCATTAGCAGACGCCGACAGGTACCCGCTCCGCCTTGCCATCCACGCGAGGACCGGCAGCGGCGATGTCGGACGGTGTGCCGTCCTTGAACTGCTCGAAGTTCTTGACGAACATCCCAGCCAGCTTCTTCGCCTGCCGGTCGTAGGCGTTTCCGTCGTCCCAGGTAGTACGGGGGTTGAGAATGTCGGCAGGGACGCCGGGTGCCTCTGTCGGCACGTGGAAGCCGAAGTGCGGATCAACAACCATAGCGACATTGGCAAGCGAACCATCCAGGGCGGCATTAAGCAGCGCGCGGGTGACACTGATCTTCATTCGCGAACCCACGCCGCATGGACCTCCCGTCCACCCTGTATTGACCAGCCAACAGTCGGCCTTGTGCCTGGTGAGTCTCCTGGCGAGAAGCTCGGCGTAGACGGAAGGATGGCGCATCATGAAAGGGGCACCGAAGCAAGCGCTGAACGTTGCTGTAGGCTCGGTCACACCTGCCTCCGTGCCGGCAACCTTGGCCGTGTACCCACTGATGAAATGATACATCGCTTGTTCCGGAGTAAGCTTGGCGATCGGGGGAAGGACGCCGAAGGCGTCGGCCGTCAGCATCACGACATTGCGCGGATGCCCGGTCATCCCCGAACGCACGATATCGGGGATGTGTGTCAGCGGATAGGAAGCACGCGTGTTCTCCGTGATACCCGCATCGTTCAGATCGATCGAGCGTGTGGCGGGGTCCATCGCCACGTTTTCCAGAATCGTGCCGAACTGCCGGGTGCACTCGAATATCTCCGGTTCCGATTCCTGGGAAAGATTGATGACTTTTGCATAACACCCACCTTCGAAGTTGAATATCCCGTCGTCCGACCAACCGTGTTCATCGTCGCCGACCAGCAACCGGTTTGGATCGGCCGAGAGCGTCGTCTTGCCGGTTCCGGACAGGCCGAAGAAGATGGCCACGTCATCCGGGTCGTTCTTGCTGACGTTGGCCGAGCAGTGCATCGACATGATTCCGCGACCCGGCAGGATATAGTTGAGAACGGTGAAGATGGATTTCTTGATCTCGCCGCCATAGGACGTCCCGCCGATCAGAATCAGCTTGCGGGCGAGGTCCAGGGCAACAAACGTTCCACTGCGCGTTTTGTCCTCGTCGGGGTCGGCGTGGAAATCCGGACAATGCAGGACGGTGAACTCGGGTTTGAAACTCCGGATTACATCTCGCTCGCGCGGCTGTTGGATGAACATGTTGCGGGCAAAGAGGCTGTGCCAGGCGAACTCGGTGACGATCCGGACCGGGAGGCGGTAGCGTTCGTCGGCGCCGGCGAAGCAGTCCTGCACGAACACCTTCTTGCCACGCAGGTAGGCACACATGCGGTGATGCAGGGCGTCGAAGCGACTCCTCGGATACTTGACGTTGATCTTGCCCCACCAGATGTTTGGGCTGTTTTGTGATTCATCGACCACGTACTTGTCTTTCGCCGCCCGGCCGGTGTGCTGCCCCATACGTACGACCAGCGGGCCCAGGTGTGAGATCTGTGCTTCGGACTGGCGAACGGCATTTTCGTAGAGAGCTGGTGTCGACCGGTTCCAGTATATGCTCCCGAGATTGGTCAGGCCGATCGCGTCAAGCCCGAACTCGCAGGCAAGATCCGACATCTCCATAATTTGTTTCCTCTCGCTGTGTTAGTGAGCACCACCTCATCGTTGATAGGCGTATTGACTCCGTACAGTAGTCCAACGCGCCTAACATGTTCCCCGCTCTATGCAGGACACTCGTTACGTCGGACGCAAATGCCAGGGATATGAGGATGTGCTTGACGAGCGGGTGCATAACGCCAAGCGCAATCCGATAACTGATGACTTCAAGAGAAGACAATGACCAACTTACCATCGTAGTGTCGTGATGCGATCGGGCTACAAGACGTTTGGCGCGATGAATACCGGACATACACCATGTCCGCGGTTTCCTGGTAAAGGGTCATCGTAACAAGGCCGAGAACACAATGTATGCCATTGCTCTCCGTCTGTACCCGGAATGGGCCGTGGAAGAGTTGGCTGAGTTTGAGCAGACTGTGCTCGATAACGTGGTGTGCCCACAACTATCGGAGGATGGTAACAGTGGCAGTAATGGTTGAAGACCGCGTAACACGCAGCAAGGTAAGGCTTATTGGAAGAGATGTCATCCACAGGTGGGAGGGGAATCCGATCATCTCTCTGGAAGACATCCCATTCGGCTGTAATACCGTCTTTAACGCGGCAGCCGCAAGGCACGAGGGTCAGTACCTGCTGCTCATTCGCATTGAGGATAAGCGCGGACGATCCATCTTTATGCTCGCACGCAGTGAGGACGGGTACCGTTTCGTGGTAGATCCTGATCCGGTCATGACGCCGTCCGATGAAGAGCCGTTCGCGACCTACGAGGCATGTGGTATCGAGGATCCGCGCATTACGCCGATGGACGACACGTACTACGTGATGTACACCGCGTACAGCCATTATGGCCCGCGCCTGGCGTTGGCCAAGACGGATGATTTCCACAACTTCGAGCGAATCGCCCTGATCTCGGAGCCGGTGAACAAGGACGGCGCGCTGTTTCCCAAGAAGATCAAGGGCCGCTATGCTCGGTTTGATCGGCCCAACGTCGGCACAACGGGGAACATCTGGATCTCCTACTCGGACGATCTGGTCAACTGGGGCGGGTCGGAGGTGGTGATGACCACACGGCCCGACCACTGGGACTGCGCCAGGATCGGAGCGTCCGCGCCCCCCATCGAGACCGAGCAGGGCTGGCTGGAGATCTACCATGGCGTCAAGGAGACCGCCGCGGGGCCGCTTTACCGCGTAGGTGCGGTGATGCTGGATCTCGAAAACCCCGCGCACGTATTGGGGCGGGCCGCCATCCCGATTCTCACCCCTCGGGAATACTACGAACGCGTTGGCGACATCGGCAACGTGGTCTTCTCGTGTGGTGCCATCTTCGAAGAGCACACACGTGAAGTGAAGATGTATTACGGCGCGGCTGATACCTGTATTTGCGTCGGCACAGCCAAGCTCGACGCCCTGATCGAAAGGTGCTTCGAACAGGAGGGCTCCGCATGACCGAGTTGACGCATCAGCAGGAACGCCGATCAGAGGTGCGACGTTGTGCTCCCGCCACACGCGTCTCGTGGGCACGGGAGGACGCGACGAAGACTTGTACCGGATGGGTCAGCGACATCGCCACTTCCAGCATTTCCTTCGTGACACCCACGCGCGATCGACCCACGCCGGGGGAGCCGATCGAACTGACCTTGAACGCGGGTAGCCAGTTGCCTCAGCATCACGCGGTTCGAGTCGCCCGTACGGAATCACATGATCAGTTATTCTCGCTGGTTGCCTGCCGTACCGATGCGACGGCAGAACACGCACCCACCGTCTAACAACAGTTCGGAACTTCCTGGGGTTGATTGTTCATACACCGCAGGAAACTGTGGGGCTTGGGGTTCGGGTGCCGGCAACGTCGAAGTCGGTTCAGAAGAGGCAGCCCAGCCATTGCCAACCGGAGTTTGCACCTGTACAACTAGTGATGCGGAGTGTTTTCGTGCTACGTATCGTCCTTTGTATCGGATTTACTTGTCTAATGGGGCCGGGCGTATCGAACGTACCGGCGCAGGCCCCGGATGAATCCACGGCTGAGTCGACCGCGGAGCACCTGGATCAGTTGAAGAACATCCGTGAGGGCCTGGTCGACGCCGGGGCCCGCCCGGAACAACGCCGACGCTGGGCCGACATGCTGCTCTCTTACAACTCACCGCAGGCCAATGCGCTGATCATAGAGCTGCTCGGCTTCTCGGAGAATCCCGACGTTCAGCGGGCACTCTGCGGTGTGATTGCCGACCGGGCCCGTCGCGCACCCGAGCGCCTCGACACCGGTTTTGTGCCACCGTTGCTTGACCTGCTCGGGGCGGAGGCGGAAGACCTGCGGGTGATGGCCGCGCGGGCCCTGGTGGACTTCCCGGGGGCGGACGTCCCCGAAAAGCTCGGGCAACTTGCGTCACAAGACGACGTGCCGCTGGTGAAGCGGCTGGCCGCCATTGATGCCCTTGCCCCAAACACGCATCGCCGCGAAGTCGTCGATCAACTCATCAGCCTGCTTGACGCCGGGGTTCCCCGGATTACGGAACGGGTGGTGGCTGCGCTGGAGCCTGCAACCAGGCGGACGTTTGACCTCGATTTGGAAGGCTGGCAACGGTGGTGGAGGGAGAAGTCGCAGCTCAGTGAAGAGGCCTGGTTGGCGGAGCAGTCACAGATTCATCGTGACCGCTCGCGTTGTGTGGCCGATGAGTTCCTGGCCTACCGTAAAGGCACGCGGCGCGAACATGAGGCGATCACGGCCCGGATTGGCACTCTTCAACGGGACCTGTTTCGTTTCCTTAACGAAGACCAACGAGAGACGAGGCTGGCTGAATGGCTCGATGATCCGTTGCCGGTCGTGAAGCGCACCGCTTTGGCGATCATCAAGGCTCGGATTGCGGATGAGGGGAAGCGACCGGAGGGCAAAGTCCTCGATACCCTGCTGGGGCTCCTCAAACGGGGGTCGCCGGTGATGCGACGCGAGGTGCTGGAGATTGTCCAGAATCTCAACGACCCGGCCATCGTTGAGGCTGTTCTCTCGCAGCTCGAGCAGGAGGGGGATCCGACCACGCGTCACGAGATCTTCAAAGCCATCGGCAAGCTCGACAGTCCCACCGCGATTCCGGCTCTGATCCGCGAGATCGCCGCGCCCGAGAGTCCCCCGGATTGCGTGCGTGAGGCGGCAATTGCATTGGGGCGTGTGGCGGCCCAGTCGGAGGCGGGAGACGAGTTACGCGATGCCCGTGCGGCGCTGAAGAACCGCTATCAGTTGATCGCCACCGACGACGTTGCGATGCGTGCGGCGCTGCTGACCGCGATGGCCGGGGTCGCGGATTCCGCGTTCACACCGGAGTTTCTGGATGCGGTCGAGTCCGACAATGGAACTGTGTTGAGGCCGGCCATTCGTGGGATACTGGCGGTCGGGGACACGTCGAAGCTGCCGCGGCTCAGAACCTTGATGGCCCACCCCGAACCGCTCGTGCGTCTGGCCGCGATCGAGGCGGTGGGCCGGCTCGGCCGCGAAGATGCCGACCTCGAAAGTCTGCTCACGCGGCTGAATCGGACCATTGAAACCAATGAGCTTGCACGGGAGGCGGCCTGGCGGGGCTTCCGAGCACTGTTGAGTGAGCGCCCGGTGCGAGATCGCATCAAAGCGGCCGAGCGCTTGCGGGACAGGCCGGACCTCGAGGTGCAATACCTGGTCGAGCTGGCTGATACCTTGTCCACGTTCAACGGCGACACGCTTGATCTGGAAGCAGTCCTCGATCGTCTGGCCGCAGTTCTGGTGAGCCAGGGTCGATACGGCGAAGCGGTTGAGCTCCTTCGACAGGTTTATGACATGCGCTTCGCCCACTCGGCCGCCGACGCGACGGAGTACGCCCGGCGATTGCTCGATGCGACGTTGCGAAGCCCCGCCGATCACGATGTTGCCGGTCTGATCCGGGAACTTGCCGCGGCCGCGGATGGTGAAGCCGCCAAAGCGCAGATCGTTGACACGATCGCGCAATACCTGGAATCGCCCCAGATCACCACCGACCCCGAGCGCGCCCGTACACTGCTGACGACCCTGCGCTCCGTACCACCCGAGACTCTCGGAGAGGCCTGGACGCAGCTACTGGAGCAAGTTGCCGCGAGGCTCGAGTCCGGTGACAGCAGTCCGGCACCATCTTCGCCGCCTGGTGGTAGTCAGCCATAAACATCCAGACCACTACCTCACCGAAAGGGATATCCCTATTCGCGATTCGTTATTCTCACTCTGCCACCGCGATCGCCGAGGCCGCCGCGTGATGTTCGGTGTGCGTGATGGAAAGGAGCACGCGGTTGATGCCCATTTCAGCCGCGATGCGGGCGGTTTCGCCGGTCAGTGCAACATGAGGTTGACCCAGTTCGTCGGGCAGGATTTCCACGTCGGTCCAGGCGATCTGTCCGCGCCAGCCGGTGCCGATCATTTTGAAGATTGCTTCCTTAGCCGCCCACCGACCGGCGATGAATTGAACCGGGTCACGGAATTGTCTCGCCCGTTCCTGCTCGGCCGCGGTGAGGACGCGGTCTGGAAACCGCCGGCCGTGGTTTTCCAACACCTTGGCGATGCGGCCGCATTCGACCAGATCAATGCCGTGACCGAGGATCGACATATCCGCAAGCTACAGCGAAATCTGCGAGGATGCAAAAGAGCTGCTCGTGAGATTACCTCCCTGGGGATCCAAACCGCGTCAGGGAGCCGCAGTCGCGTAAAACGCATTCCAGATCGCCTCGGCGAAAAGCTCGTTCGCTTGTTCGTTGGGGTGGGCGTCGTGTCCGTTAACCACTAGATCGGCGGGGTCTTCGCCGGCGATGGTCGGGAGCAGATCGAGCACCGCTACTTGACCGGCCTCGAAAAACCTCCGCAGCATAGCGTGCACACTGGTTGGCTGGAACTTCTCGCCCCTCGTGAGGATAAACGGCAGCAACACGGCGCGAATGGTCACGCCTTGATCGCGGCAGTGCCTGATAATGGCACCAAGCTGATCGCAATGACGCCGCCGGACCTCGGAGTCCGCAAAGCCCTCCGCCAGCCAGTCGTGATAACCTCTCACCGTAGGTGCGCGCGGCATCCAGATCCGCCGGTACAGATAGTCGACCAGACACGAACTATCCGGGTTGAACCATCGCCGTTGCGGCGGATGGACCGGATTGAAGTCGTCTGTTTTCGGCAGCAATTCTTCAATGTCGTTGGCCACGTAGCACAGCACGACCTCGTCGACGCCGTAGATGGCGATCATGTCCTTGATCGGCTGCAATTGGGCGCCGGTATCCCAGCCGGCTTTCGCAACGTTCATGACCTGCACCGTGCCGGGGGACGCGCGGTCAAACATGGCGCCGACCCGGTCGGAGAAACGGTTCCCCACATCCTCAATCCCCCAACCATAGGTGAACGAATCGCCCACAAAGGCGATGCGCCGCACCCCGGACGGCTTCTTAACGCTCCATTCCACGTCGCGGCAGCCGAGCGAATTCAACCGCGCATGCAGGGCGAACCATCGCTGGGCCGGCAGCGACCAACCGAACGGATCAGTCTCGACGCAAACGAACCGAAAGTAGCTCTCAGCCGCAAGCGCCGCAAAGCCCAGCATGCAGATGAAGACCAGGCCGTTCCCCATCGCGAGGCCGAGCTTGCGGCGTTTCCGGCGCGGGAAAAAACGAAAGAAACACCACGTGTGTACCAGCAGCGACAGGTAAAGCACCCACCACAGCGCGTAATCGGCCAAATATCCGAACACGCCGCCGGCCAGCATCAGACGCGCTCCAGCGACAGATCGATCGCCGTTGCGGAATGGGTGATCGCCCCGACGGAAATGCGATCGACCCCCGTTCCGGCCACGGCTCCCACCGTGTCCAGCGTGATCCCGCCGGAAGCTTCCAGTATGACCTTGCCGCGCAGACCACACCCGTCGCGGTTGGCGGTCGCTTCACGCAGGTCGTCGAGCGAGAAGTTGTCGAGCAGGATCGCATCGACGCCGACCACTTCGAGCAGCTCATCCACCTGATCCAGCGTGTCCGCCTCAACCTCCACGAACGCCGGCTTAGCGCCGCCGGCTTCCAGGCGGGCTAACATCTGGGCGACGGTTCCCGCAAGCCGTTGTGTCTCTACGCCGGCCAGGTGGTTGTCCTTGATGAGCACCGCGTCGAACAAACCCTGGCGGTGATTGCACCCGTCGCCGCAGCGCACGGCGTATTTCTCCAGCTTGCGCCAGCCGGGTGTCGTCTTGCGAGTATCGTAGATGGCTGCACCGGTCCCCGCGGTTGCATCGACATACGCCCGCGTGAGCGTTGCAATTCCGCTGAGCCGCTGAAGGAAGTTGAGCAATACGCGCTCGGCAGAGAGGATCACGCCGAGCGGACCCCGGATCGTCGCCAGCTCAGCCGGCACCGTATCCATCCTCGCTCCATCATGCCCGAGATCGGTCCAGTCGATCCGGATGGACTCGTCGTACGCCCGCAATACAGCCAGCGCCACCTCGCACCCGGCGAAGACCCCAGGCTGTTTCGCAACCAGTCTGAACGCCGCTTGAACATTCGGGTCAGCGATCAGGTCGGTCGAGAGGTCGCCTGTGCCGAAGTCTTCACACTTAGCCAGCTCAATGAGTTGGAGCACACCTTTGTCATCCACAACATTCATGTGGGTCATGGTCGACGTACCATCGA
The DNA here is from genome assembly GCA_049644045.1 of Phycisphaerae bacterium. GTDB lineage: Bacteria > Planctomycetota > Phycisphaerae > UBA1845 > UBA1845. The sequence goes on along the minus strand of JBARRC010000130.1, from coordinate 4,018 downwards.
CGCTGTCGGTGGTTGCTGATTCTAATTCCTTCGGCCGAAGACGAGCGACGCGTAGTACAGCATGTGCATGATGGCGGTGATCGTGGCCGCGACATAGGTCATGGCCGCGGCACTGAGCACCTTTCCGACGATCTTGTCCTCGCCGGCTGTTATCATCCCCTGGTTGAGCAGAATCTTCCGCGCCCGGCTCGATGCGTTGAACTCAACCGGCAGGTTCACGAGCTGGAACAGCACGACCACGGCGAACAGACCGAGTCCCGCGACGGCAATCATCTGGCCGAACGCCAGGTTCATATACGCCAGAATAAGTCCACCGATGACCAGCATGACGGACAGGTTGCTCCCCAGTGACGCCATCGGCACAAGCCCATTGCGAATGGCCAACGGCGCGTACGCGTGCGCGTCCTGGATCGCGTGGCCCACCTCGTGGGCCGCGATCCCAAGAGACGCGAGCGACCGGCCGTGGTAGACCTCGGGGCTCAAGCGCAGCACCTTGTGCTTCGGGTCGTAATGATCGCCGAGAAACGATTTAACAGGCTCGATCGCCACGTCTGTGATGCCATAGGCGTTGAGGATGCGCTGGGCCGTTTCCGCTCCGCTCAGCCCGCTCCGCGCGGGGACCCGCCCCGCGTGGGCATATGCGGACTTCACTTTCATCTGTGCCCACATGGCCAGCAGAATCGCCGGCCCGACGAAGATGAAATACTTCAGGCTGAAAGGGAAGAAATAAAACGCGAGCGTTTCCATGACCCACCGTCCTTTCGTCAGTGCAGACCGCCTACCCGAATATTCTGGACAAAAACGGTAAGTTAATCAAGTTCGCCACGGTCCGCGGGCCGTGGCCAAGGGTGATCGAGACGCTCGAGGGGACGCTTGATGACCTGCTCGCAGGTGGCTACCAAACGGTCTCAGTGACGGTTATGATACTCCGGTTGTCCGCTTCTCGGTACCCCAGGAACGCGGCCTTGATCGAGCTTCTCATCCTGGACGTTGACGGTGTGCTTACGGATGGCCGCCTCACCACGGCATCCGGCGGCGAGTCGGCGAAATCCTTTTATGTTCAAGACGGCTGCGCGATCAAGCTCTGGCAGCGGTGCGGTGGGAAGGTGGCGATCCTCTCCGGGCGATCGAGCGAGGCGGTCACGCGGCGGGCGACTGAACTCGCCATTGAATGGGTCCACCTCGCCGTAACGGACAAGCTGAGCGCTTATGACGATATTGTGGCCTCGACCGGGTGCGATGATGCTGCCGTCGCCTATCTCGGAGACGACCTCCCCGACGTGGGCCCCATGTCGCGCTGTGGCTTTCCGGTGGCGGTTGCCAATGCCGTACCGGCGGTGAAGCGGGCGTCCCTCTACGTGACACGCCGCGGTGGCGGCGAGGGCGCCGTGGCGGAGGTGGTTGAACTCCTGTTGCGCAAGCAGAAGCGATGGTCGCGGGCGCTGTTCACGCAACTTTGAATACGGATCGAAATGGAATTGGCTAGAGGTTTCCAACACCGGGCGACAGGGCTGGTTAGAGCGATGCTGGTGGCTTCCGCCACCCTCGCGATCCTGCTGGTCTGCTTCTCGATTTACCAGTACAGCCAGCTCGATCCCGAGGCGGCTGCGAGGCTGCGCACACCGCGACTTCCCTCTATGACCACCCAAACGCCGGGGTCCGCTCGAGTCGGCGATGATGCAGACACCCCCGGCGTGGCGTTGGGGCAAGGGGTCATCGGGCCGGGGCGGAAAACCCAGATCACGCTCTATCCGCGGGAGGGCACACGAGCACGACTCGAGATCGCCGTCACCGACTGGACGCCGGTGGCGGGCGCGAGCAACGAATTCCTGCTAAGCGAGCCGGAGATGCGCATGCTCACCAAGGATGGCCACCCGGTTCGCGTCACCGCCAAGAAGGGTGTCTTGCAGGCCCAGCGAAAAACCGGTGGCGGCCTGGACCCGCAGCGCGGGAAACTCACCGGCGACGTTGTCATCGAGTACGACAGCCTGACGGAAGCGGACCGGGCCAAACTGCCGGAAGAGTTCCGTGATAAACCCGATCCGTCCGACATCGTCCGAATCGAACTGGATGAGATCGAGTTCGATCTGGAGTACTCGAAGCTGATCGTGCCTGGACCGTTCCATCTGTCCGCACGCGAGGTGGAGCTACAGGCCGCCGATCTGGAAATCCGATTCAATGAAGCTGAGGATCGCGTCGAGTTCATGCGGATCAGCCAGAGCGGCCGGCTCGAGCTGCGCGGGCAGAGCGAACAGCTCGGCCTGCCGATCCCGGCGTTCGACGAAACCGGTGAGCAACGGCTTACCCTCGTCGAATGGCTGCGTGCCTCGATCCAAACGAGGCTCGACGCGCAACAGGAACAAGCGCGGGTCGACGACGCCCCTGCCCCCGCCCCGCCCATCACCATCTCGGAAGAGGGCGTACCCATCATCCGCCCGGATGCGAAGGACGAAGAGGAGAAGACCCCCAAACCGCCGATCCGGTACTTCGCCCGTTTCGAGGGCGGCATCGACGCCACGCAGCGGGTCGGAGACGTCACGCGCGCCCGGCTCGAAGCGGACACCTTGGAGATTGTCCGCGAGGTCTCAGGCAGCGAGAAGACGCGGATGCGTTCCGCGCCACCAGGGATCGCACAGACTGACGAGACCAAGACACTTACCAACGAGACGATCTTGTTGGAATGGACCGATCGGCTACTGGTTGAGGCGTGTTCCGAAGAGGATGAACGTTGCCAGGGCGACATGCGCTCGAAGATCACCGCCATTGGCTCACCGGCACGGATTTCTGATCCCGAGGGTGATGCCACGTGCACGCGACTCACTTTTAACCCGGACGGCTCCAAGGTGTGGCTTGAGGGGACCGACGCAGATCCTGTTGTGGTCCGCTATGCGGACCAGGGAACGATGAGCGGGCTGGCGGTCTATTCGGAGCGTCGCGGGGGTGACATGTACGTTCGGGTCACCGGACCCGGTACGCTCAGGCGCGATCCGGCGGCCAACGCACCGCCGGTCGGTTCATCCGAAGCCGAACCGGACAGCCGGTCCACCGTCGAGTTCACCGAGCAGCTCGAAGCGCACGGCCGGATTGTGACGACCACAAGACTCGATTACATCGGCCGGCTCGTGTCCCGGCAGCAGCGCGTGCTCGACCGGGCCTCGTTTGTCGGGCGCGTCAAGATGCGCCAGGACGAAACGAACATAAGCGCCGACGCCCTGACACTTACCTTCGGCCCCCAACGAAGCCGCAGCGGCGGCGCACAGACCGTACAACGGGTTGCCGGACAAGGCCACGTGGTGATGGAGCAGGGCGCGGATCGACTGAGCTGCCGCGAAATCGACATTGCCCTGACAACCGACGGGGATGGGCGGACAGTGCCACGAACCGTCACGGCGCTGGGGGATGTGGTGGCCGACCAGGGTGAGCGGACGATCGAAGCGCGTGACAAGCTCATTGTCGATTTCGAGTTGGTTCGCCGCCCGCCACCGTCCTTCGATGCCGTTAAGGCCTATGCTGAGGTCGTTAAAACCGGCCTCGACGCGGCCAGGATCGATTGGGAAGCTCGTCGCCACGAGCACGAAGCGGGTGTCCGAACCGAGGTCGGCGTAAGACGCCTGCGCGCCTGGGGCGGGGTGAGCATCCATGACCCCGCACAGGGGCTCGACGTGACCGCCGACGAGGTCGACGGCACCGTCGCGAACGGGCGGGACATCGAAAAAGCCTTCATCAAGGGCTCTGACAGCGGCCCGGCCTCCGTCCGACTGGACACCTTCACCGTCAGCGGCCGGGAGATCAAGCTCGACGTGCCCGACCAGTGGGCGGAAGTGCCAGGTGCCGGGCGATTGACATTCCACTCGCGCAGGGACCTCGACGGGCGCAAGGTGGACGAGCCCATCCCCATCGCCGTCACCTGGAACGACTGGATGAAGTACCAGGGCCGCGAGAACCGCTCGGTCTTCTCGGGGGGCGTGCACGCCACGAGCCGGACCACGACCACCTTCGATTGCGATCAACTGATCGT
>JBARRC010000129.1:0-2585 GCA_049644045.1 Phycisphaerae bacterium | reverse complement strand
GGAGGGGAGCTATGATACGGCTCATTTACGCGCTAAACACCTGCCGCAGATGTCCGCGCGGGTTGAAACCCGCGGGTCGCCGAATCCAAACTCCGCGCGGGCTAAAGCCCGCGGCTCGCTGAAAGCGTCGCGTTAACTCGGTTTTCCTCCAACCAATTACAGCACGGCCACCCTTGCGATCAGGTCGGCCGTCCGGCACGCATAACCCCATTCATTGTCGTACCAGGAGATGACTTTTACCATGGTCCCGCCGCCCGGCGGCATGGTCATGGTGCTCAGCCCGTCAACGATCGAGCTGTTGGGGTTGCCGATGATGTCGGAGCTGACCAGCGGCTCCTCGCTGTATTCGAGGATACCCCTCATCTTACCCTCGGCCGCGGTCTTCAGCGCTGCGTTGATCTGCTCCGCGGTGACGGGCTTCTTCAACGTGGCAACGAGGTCAACCACTGAGCCGTCAGCCACGGGTACGCGAAGCGCAAAGCCGTTCAGTTTGCCATTAAGGTCGGGAATGACCTTACCGACCGCCCGCGCGGCGCCGGTCGTGGTGGGGATGATGTTCATGGCCGCCGCCCGGGCACGACGCGGGTCCTTGTGCACCAGATCGGCAACCCGCTGATCGTTCGTGTAGGCATGCACGGTCGTCATCAACCCCTCCACCATGCCAAACGACTCGTGGAGCACCTTCACCACGGGCGCCAGACAATTCGTCGTGCAACTGGCGTTCGAGACGCAGGTGTGAGCCCCGGTGAGTTGGTCGTCGTTGACGCCCAGCACGACCATCAGATCCGGCTCATCCTTTGCCGGCGCGCTCAGGACAACCTTTCGCGCACCGGCGGTGAGGTGGTCACCGTAGCCGCCCTTTTCGCTCTTGCGTGTTGCGAACACTCCAGTCGATTCGAGGGCCACCTCGACCCCGAGGTTACGCCAGGGCAGCTTCGCCGGCGCCATTTCATTGAGCACCTGGACTTCGCGACCGTTAACGATCAGGGCGTTGTCCGACGCCTCGACCTGGCCGCGGAAGCGGCCATGAACCGAGTCATACTTGAACAACTGTTTGAGCGTGGCCGGGTCGCTGAGGTCATTGACAGCCATCACCTCGAACTCGCTTTGCCGCTCCGCCATCACGCGAAGCGTCAATCGCCCGATTCTTCCGAACCCGTTGATTCCAACTCGCACTGCCATAGTTGAGGACTCCAGACTGGTTTGAGGATCCCAGAGAAACTGCCCGAAGAACCCGGTTGACGTTATTCGGACTACACTATGAGAGTACTTTCGGCACCCAGCCCCCGGCATTGGAGCAAGAAAGTACCCATTCGTGAGACCGCTCTTGCTTAGTCGGACGGTCTCCTGGCGTGGAAAACCACACCGCCTACCCCACAGGGGGGTTCGATTCCCTCCCCGCCCCGAAAACGAACGTCGCCAAGCGAGCTTGGTAGACTACGTACTCGGGCCTGGGCGGTCAAGGTTGGAAACCGTCCGCAATCACTTGTGCCGTTGCTGCCATTTCTCTTCGGCTTCAGGCAGGCGGACGTAGGTGGGGATTAATGTTCGTGGCTTGCTGAACTCGCCCTGGCGTGCGCGGGCCAGGCCAAGGCGATAAACCGTCCCGGCTCGAGGTGGGTAGAGCAACTCGGGGAGGATCGGCAGCCCCGACGCTTCAACGGCTGCCCGGTGGTAGAGAACACCCTCACCCATCACCGCACATGGGCCGCCCCGCGAGGCGTGGTCCGCCAGGAACTGAGCCGGGTCCGCTTCGACCGGCTCGCATGTGGGCACGTACCGATTGACTTTATGGACGAACGCAGCCGCGTAGACCCGACCACGCTTTGCATCGAGCACGACGACCACGCATCCGGGCGGTTGGGCAGGATCAGTCAGGTTTTCATCCTGACCCGCGAAGAGGGCGTTCTGCGCGATCACGTCGAGTGTAGGCACGCCGACGAGGCTTGCCCCGTTCGCGAAGGCGATCATTCGAGCCGCCGTAATGCCGATGCGCAGGCCGGTGAAACTGCCCGGTCCGCTTGAAACGTAGACCCGACGCACCGAAGCAGGCTCGATGGCGTGGGCCTTGCAGATCGCATCGACGGTAGGCAGAAACTCGACCGCGTGCCTTCTGGGGCCGCTCAGCTCTCTCGTCTCAATAATCTCATCCCCGCAGCCGAGCGCAACGCTGCCTATCGCGCTGGAGGTCTCAAACGCGAGCCCGTAGGTGGATTCGGTGAATGGTGCCGTGGCCATACGGCTGGCGATGATACAAGTTTTCACACCTTCCGGCACCAAGAAACGGGGCAAACCGTCGAATCCGCTACCGGGACGCCTCCGCTCTACCGGGTGCATCCCATTTGGGGTGGCACGGTCTAACTTGTTAGGCCGTGCTTTCCAGACCACCACGGCCAAGCTTCGCTTGACCGTGCCACCCTTGCCGGAATTGCCAGCTATGTTGGGATGCACCCCGCTTTACCGGCGGGCGTATGCCGAGCATTGACGGCGGGACGGGTCAAGCGTAAAGTCGACGTAGTGTGTTTGCGGTTATTTCGGACATCCATGCCAGTCTCGAAGCACTGGAGGCGGTGCTGGCGGACATT
>JBARRC010000128.1:0-3497 GCA_049644045.1 Phycisphaerae bacterium | reverse complement strand
CCAGTCCCGTAGGGACGGATGAATGCCGCTTGTCGGTTCAATCGTCCCTACGGGACTGAGATCTCGTCCGGCAACGTCATCCCAGCGATGAATCGCTGGGCTATTCTCACTTGCCCCTATGGGGCACTTTTGGAAATGTGGGTAATATACAGCCTCGCATAAATAAAAGGACATAGTCTGGCTTCACGACGGGTAAAGCGGTGTTCTTGGGCGATCAACATGTCCCGGAACTTATGCGAGGCTGTATAGCAAGGCTAAAGCCCGCACGAATATCCGTGCGGGCTGAAGCCTGCGGCTCGCTAGCTAGAGGGAACCAACACGACTTTTCCGCGTACGGCACGGGAGTCGATGTAGCGATGCGCCTCCGCCACGTCGCTGAGCGGATACGTTCGATCGACAATCGCCCTGACCTTTCCATCGCCCAGTAGCGCCAAGCCTCGCTTGAGCTCATCCATACTCCCCATAAACGATCCGCGGAGCTGGTGCTGCCGGAAGAACAGGTCGCGGAAGTTGATCGTCGCCTTCATGCCGCCAACCAGTCCGAAGTTGACGAAGATCCCGCCGACTCGCAGCGCTCGCAGATTGTCTTCAAATACGCTTGCGCCGATGTTGTCGATTACGACATCGACCCCAACACCGTCGGTCCAGTCAAGAGTCTCGTCTGCGAAGTTCTGCAGGTTGTAGTTGATCACAAGCTCCGCGCCGGCTTCAGTTGCCGTCTCGATCTTCTCGGGTGAACCAACGGTGGCAGCCACCCGCGCGCCCAACGCCTTGGCGACCTGGATACATGCGTTCCCGCTACCGGAGGCACCGGCTTGAACCAGCACGCGGCTGCCCGGGTCCACCTCGCCGAGGGTTTCCACAGCGTGCACGGCCGTCATGAGCACAAGCGGCATTGCTGCTGCCTGCTCAACCGGCAAACCTGTTTCGTCCTTCACAACGAACCGGGCGGGCACCCGAATGTATTCGGCGTTGCCGCCCCAGGTGTGCGTTCCGGTCACCTCGAAGCTTGGTGCGCGGTTTTCGGGTTTGATCTCCCAATCAGCCGGATCGATCGGATAGCCCGGCGCGACGATCGCAGCATCACCCTCGTGCCACTCTGTGACATCAGCGCCGACGGCTGCGACGGTGCCGGCTACGTCCGCCCCCATCACGTGCGGGAACGCGAGGTCCGTGAAGACCGCGCCCAAGCGCAGATACAGGTCATACCGGTTGATCCCACAGGCCGCCACCTTCACCACCACCTCACCCGGGCCGGGTTCGGGTTGAGCCACGTCTTCGTATCGGAACACCTCCGGTCCACCAAATTCCCGTATGACCGCCGCCTTCATGGTTCGTTCGTCCTTCTCGGCACAGCGTAGTCGCGATCCGAACCGCGCCCGTGAGGAGCGGTTCCGGCCGTTCAATGGTCATACGCTCCCTCACGGTCGCGGCTCTGACAAAAGTCAACATCAGCCTCACAGGCAGACTAATCGGTACCAGCCGTCTACTCCGGCGTGCCGCAGTGCGCCACTGTGCATCCATTGCCTTTCTGCCGTGCGGACTGCGATTATATCGGAAGTACACGGTGGGCTCGACCTCCCAACGTCCAACCCGCATCGTGGGCTCCCGACCTCTTCCAAATGTGCCAGGCTGATCGCCATCGACGCCGCCGCCCGCGGGGTGGGACGGTTGGCGGCGGCGCTCGAGGCAGGGGGGGAAGGAGCGTTGTACCAGGCAGCCGGACGCGCACGGTCCGTCGCGAGAGACTTCACCGCGCGCAACATTTCTGCGCGCGGCTTGTCCTGGGGCTGGCCGCTGGGATTGATCGTCGCGGTCCTGTACGGCTCTCTCCTTCCGTTTGAGATTGATTGGGCGGTTTTCCAACAATCAAACGGTCTTGGCCTGCTTCGGCTCGGGCTGGCAGAGGCGACCCTCGAAGACATCGTCACGAACATACTGGTCTATGTGCCGGTCGGCCTGGCATTAACCCTGTGCGGACGCGGTGGGAGCCTGACGCGTTTAGCCCGTGTGCCGTTTGCGGTCATTATCGGAGCGGCTGTCAGCCTGTGTGCTGAGACATTGCAAGCCGGCATTGCCATCCGTGTCGCTTCCTGGACGGATGTAGCGCTTAACACCACCGGCATCGCCATCGGCGCGATTCTCGGCGCCGGTTTGTATGGGGTGGTGATCAGATCGCTGCAATGGTTACGGCGTGGGCTGTCTGCCATGCCGACCCAGCTTCTCGCAACACTCGTAGTGCTCCAGGTACTTGCGGTGCTGAGCCACGGGTTTCAACCCGCCCGGACCTCCGCTCAACCGGGCTTGTGGCCGCTCCAGGTGGTGGACCTGAGTCGCGTCCAATGGCTGCCGTTCGAGGCGCTCTGGCGTTGCCCCATGGATCAAGCGGCCGCCGACGTGCTTTCCGTCCTGGCGGTATACGGCACACTCGCCCTGATCCTTCTCGCTGTCCTAGTCCGGGCGCGCATCCCCGCTGCCCGGCTGGTGACGGGCATTACGGTGACGTTGCTCGCAATCGCCGTCGAAATCCCACACATGCTATCCGCCACTCATCCGGCAGATATCACAGGGCCGATCCTCGCGTTACTTGCCGCGGCAGGTGCGTCAAGACTCCTCTCGAGGGTCCGTGACAGAATCGGCGGGTCCACGTTCCACGCAGTGGAATCGCCGATTGGGAGCGGAAGCACCCATAACGCGGGTGCGACTGGTCCGCTCCCTTACGGTCGCGGCTCTGATTGAGCAACCAGATCCTGCCGGAAGTGTCACGGACCCTCTTCTCGACACTATGGTCTACGTGTGTTGAATGGGATTCGCAGTGCGGTATAATCCCGCCCCGTGCCTCCCAGTGGGCGAGCAGGAGGCTGGGGCGCAGATTTTGCACCACGCAGCTATTGGAGGGTCATGATGGCCGAGTCGAGCAATGAGTATTCCACGACGATTGGGTCCGATGCCGTTTTCAAAGGCGAGCTCAAATTTGAAAAGGGCGTTCGTCTGCTGGGCAAGTTCGAAGGGGAGATATCCAGTGAAGGGCAACTGGTCGTGGCTGAGGGAGCGGCGCTGAACGGCAATGTCAAGGCCGGAACCGTCCGCATCGACGGCCACGTTAAAGGCAATCTCAACGCCAACACCAAGGTACAGTTGACGGCCTCCGCCAGGCTGGAGGGTGACGTTCAGACCGCGCGTCTGGAAGTCGCCGAGGGCGCGGTCCTGGTCGGACGGTGTACGGTCGGTGTTGATGCCCAGGGCAAGGCGGGCCTAGGCAAGCCGGCAACCGCACCGGCCGTGTCGGTGGCGCCCACCAAGCCCAAGAGCGCCGAACCGATGGCCGTCGTGGGCAAGAAGTAATTCGCGTCGCTGCTGCCCATTCGTCTAAGCCTGAGTCTACGCGAGACGGGGTGCCGTTCCAGCGGGGCGGGCGGGTCCTGCCATGCCGTTGACCTCCACACAGCGCCGAACCGCGGTCAAGCAGGTGGTCTGTACGCACTGCGAGCAGCCCA
>JBARRC010000127.1:0-3577 GCA_049644045.1 Phycisphaerae bacterium | reverse complement strand
CAGCGGATCATGGTTGTACGCAAATTGTCCGCCACCGAGGTCCACCTCGAAGTACACCTCGAAGAAGCTCGTCGCCAGCGCCGGATCGCTGCGCAGCTCGAGAATCGCACCGAGCGACGATGACAGCACGCCACCGTTGCCCAGCCCGAGTCCGGCCGTCAGCGCGAGCCCGCCGCCGGTCAGATGCATCGAGACGATTTCCGTGTCGATCACATCGCGATGGCCGTCAGGAGATCCCACGCCGGGGAACTGCAGGGAGACGTCCAAGGGGTTCGATCGCCTGATGATTACCGGGCCCGCAAGCACCGCGTTTAAATCCGCCACGCAGTCCCCACTGAAATCGATCCCAACCAATGCACCCGAGGGCATGTTGTCACCACCCGCTTTGCACTCATCGACCCAGTGGTCACCCGGTCCACAGTGCTCGCACGGCTTGTGCTCCTCACAAGCGTCGTCAATGCCGTTGTCGTTTTGGTCGCCCAGGCACACCGAGCCCAGCCCCATCGACACACCCAGGTATTCGCGGCGACACTTCTCGGGTTCCATCTCCGCACAGCGACCGTCGGGCATGCAGCAGGCCTCTAACGTCGGGCAAATGGTGGACCGGCAGTCTGTGCCCGCCCCTTGTGGTCGTCCACCGGCCCGCAGGCACACGTACTGCGTAAGGTCTTCGCAATGGCCGTCGGGGAAGCAACAGGCCTGCGGCGCACCCGGACAGGTGAACGTGTCGCAGTCTTCCCCTTCATACCAGGCACCACCCTGCTCAAGACAAGCGGGCTCTTCCGTGGTGCCGATGCAGTCACCGGAAACGCAGCACGCACCCAGCGGCCCGGGGCACACGGTGTTGGCACAGATCGTGCCGTCACCCTGGTACAACGCTACGTACATGTCGCAGGTTGCCTCCTCCACATCGACGCAAGGTGGGCCGCTATCGCGTTGCGACAGGAACTGATTAAAAGGAGCGTCGCCGAGCGGGCCGAACTCGCCGGGTTCCAACGCGCGACCTGCTCCAGGCTCAAGAGGACACCCCTCAAGCAGGCAGACGGGGCCGCCGCCGCTGCAGCATGTATCAACCACACAGACGCTGCCCGCGGGGCAATCCGCGGTTCCACCCGGGCACGGGTCGCCACAGCCCTGGTTCCACCCGTCGATGCACGCAAGCTCTCCCTCGGCCGTGGTGAAACAGACGCAGGGCATGAACATTCCGTTACACATTGGGAGCTGCCCCTGGCCGCAGACGAAGCCTTGCGTGCAGCCATACGGGGCACAGCAAGCTCCGGTCACAGGGCAGGTGACCGTCTCGCACGTCTCGCCGTCAAACCAGATTCCGCCGGCTTCGAGGCACTCGGGTTCATGTAGCACCCCGATGCACTCGCCGGCGAGGCAGCACGCACCGGGACATACGATGTTGGTGCAGCTCGTTCCGTCGCCCTGGTAGTACCCGCTGGCTCCGGCACAGGCCGCCTCCATGATCTCGATGCATTCCGATTCGTCGGCCCTGGCCGCCACCGACCCGGCCGGTCCCATGGCCCGTAGCTCTTCGTCAAGTGCCAGGTCATCGTTTTGCGCCCCCATCGCAGGGCAGTCGGCCGCACAGATGGGTCCGTCGCAACACGAGTGAGCCCAGCAGTGCTCACCGTCCGGGCAGTCGCTGCCGCCGTTCGGGCAAGGCGTCGCCGCGCTGCACATGGTGAGCCCCCAGAAACAGCGCCCGCCGGTCTCGACATCGAAGCCACATACGCACCAGGGGTCCCCGCCGCACGTCTCAGAGGCGCCGCAAACGCCGCCCTGGCAGTCCCCACCGTACGGGTAGCAGCAGGCCCCGATCAGGTCGCCGCCGCAATCCACCGCCGGTGCGCACGGATTGTCGCCCTCATAGATGTCCAACAGGAAGCCGCCGCTCTGACCGCCGTAGCCGTGCACCAGAATCAGGTACTCGGCTCCGTACTGGGAACACCAGTGAACGGTTGAAAGATTGCCGCCGTAGGAATCGCAATCGTCGTCATTCCCATCCACGCAGGTCAGGGTGTCGCAATCGTTGCAGAAGACGCTGATCTTGGTGTCATAGGTGGTAAACTCGTTACACGTGGTAGCGGTCATGGTATGGCCGGTGCCGTAGACCTTGTACCAGACGCCCGGGCTGGTCACGACGGCCGTGCCGCACGGTGGAGTACCGTAGTCGGTCGTCGCGCAAGCCGTTGTACTCATCGTGTTGGATGGAACATAGACCTTTATCGCACCCTCGCACTCGTCGTTAGGCGGGAGGTCGCCGGTGAAGTCCAGATGGAAATCCAAGTCCCCACCACCGGGCAGATTCCAGTCGGATACCTCAATGTAATACGCTTGGCCACCGCTCACCGCCAGACCATTGATCTCGGACTGCCACCCGCAACTGTTATCGTTGCAGGCAATCTCAGTAAACGACCCGCACGAACCCGTGTAGACCGACAGAACCGTGTTGTAGTTGCTGCCACAGGTACTGACGTTGATCGTGCCGTTGCACGGTGGGGTATAGCGATACCAGACGGTGTTCGAGTTCTTGTTTGATCCGCCGCTGGAGCAACTCTGGTACGGATCGCTCGTTGAGCTTGTCGCAGACTCGGTGTTCAAAAGAAGCGGGTTATAGGGTGTCGAGGTGATCACGGTGGCGTAGTAGCAACTGTCGTTGGGCGGCACCGGAGGGCGAACCGTTATCGGAACCGCGTCCCAGCCGTCCGTGTCGTTGTTGCCGCTGTTGCCGTCCGTGGCCGGGTCAAGAATCACGCCGAACCAGTAGTCACCGGGTGGCGTGGAGACCGGGATGTTGGGATTCCCCAAGCCGACGCGCACCGAACTCATCGCCCCGAAGTTCCAGTTGAAGGCTCCCGTGCCCAGGAGGGTGTCACTGCTGCTGATGTTGTCGTTCGTCGACAGATAGGTGCGAACCGTCCAGGTCCCGTTGGCGCTGCCGTTGGTCGGGTTGGTGGCCAGGAAGTCCGCCGAACTGAGATTGCTACCGGCTGGGATGCTTGCGGGGGCGGCGTTGGCGTCCAACGCCTGAAGATCGAAGGCGCTCCCGCGGGCCCTGGGGATGAATACGTCGTTCATGAAGTCGGCGAAGGCTCCCCAGAGCTTGCAGTAGCGGCCCACGTCGTAGCGGTTCGAGGTGGAGCAGACGGCGTGAACATAGCGGCTGCCACCATCGATGTAGTACGCGCCGCTACCGCTCATCCCGCCCCAGACGGTGTCGAAGCAATGCCCTCCCCCGGTGTTGATCTGGAGGTTGTTGCCGGGGCAGGAGTCGAAGTAGCCCGACCAGTAGTACATGTGCACGCCGGTGTGGAGGCCGGGATCGGGGCAGTTCTCGCCCGGGTAGCTCGCGTTGTTGTAAACGTGATCCGTAATCCAGCTACAACTTCCGTCCCACGCCTTTCCGAACCAACCGGTGAGCACGCCCACGGCGCGGGTGATTTCGATCATTCCAGCGTCGGCGTCGAAGTCCCCACCTTGGGTCCAACTGGTCCACGCACCGAAATTGGTGCCGCGCCCGTAGCCGTAGGGGTGCTCGTCGCCGTCTTTGCCGGGGTAGACATAGATC
>JBARRC010000126.1:0-4494 GCA_049644045.1 Phycisphaerae bacterium | reverse complement strand
GAACTCACCGCGCGGTACATCCATAATCACTCGAAGTGTCGAGACGCAACCTTCGTGGCGGTCAACTGCGCGGCGGTGCCGGAGACATTGCTGGAGAGCCAGCTTTTCGGTCACGAGAAGGGCGCGTTTACCGGTGCCCACGCGCGGCACCGGGGCTGGTTCGAGGTCGCCAATCACGGGACCTTGTTCCTCGATGAGATCGGGGACATCAGCCGGTCCATGCAGGCCAAACTCCTGCGCGTCCTTCAGGAAAAACAAATCATGCGGGTCGGCGGCACGCAACCCATCACGTGTGACGTGCGCATCATCACCGCCACGAATCGCAATCTCAAGAACATCATGATTGACGGCCTGTTTCGCGAGGACCTTTACTACCGCCTCAGCGTCTTCCCCATAGAACTCCCGGCCCTGCGCAACCGCAAAGAGGACATCCCCCGCTTTATCGAACATGTCGTGGATCGCGCCCGGCGCGAGTGCGGTATTGCCGAGCTTCGCATCGCCCCCGAGACCATGGACATCCTTGTCCACTACGATTGGCCGGGGAATGTCCGGGAGCTGCAAAACGTGGTCGAACGCTCGGTCCTCATGTCCGATGGCAAGGTGCTGCTTCCCTGTCATCTTCCTCCCGACATCGTGGCGGCTGGCCGTGCGGACGAGCCCGAGAAAGACACATCGACGCTTTACGGGCAGGAACGTACCCTGATCGTAAAGGCGCTCGAGGAGCACGACTGGAACCAGTCACGGGCGGCCAAGGCGCTGGGAATCACCCGCTACCACGTGCGGCACCGCATGAAAAAGTACGGAATCAAAAAGCCACCGGCGTCCTCTGTAATGCCAGGGTAGGGTGGGTCATTGACCTACCTTCTGGGCTCCACGATGACTCAGCGGGTGGGTCAATGACCCACCCTACAAGCCCCTCAGGAACCGGACGGTTGGGTGGCGCAGGCGAGCATGATCTCACGTTGAGCATGTCCGCGCTTCGCCCGAACACGCCACCCAACCGCGCGGAGCATTGACCAGCGATGATCCTCCGTACCACAGTTTTGTTGGATGTTCTGCGCCTTCACGGGCAGCGAATACGGCCTGGCCTTGCCCAGCAGCGCCTTCTCGATCGACATCGTCGTCTCTTCGCATCCCTCTACTTGGGTTGCGGAAGAGTCGGCGAGTGGATTTCAGCGGGCGCCCGCGAGAACGTCCGTGTGCGTTGTTGCCCCACGGTAGTGCTCAATGCATTTCGTAGCGCGGACACGTGTCGCGCAAATGGGCTTTGAGAGGGAAGTGCGGGTTGACTCGGAATCATTCACGCTGATCTGGACGTGTTACCCCCCCCTTGACATGGGTCCGAGAATCTGGTAAGGTCCTGCAACTTGAATAGGAGGGCGCGGACAGCCAAGACCGTGTGATGCGGTGACCGGCGTCCAAGCGTTTGTAGAACTCTGGAGAAGAAAGATGATCTCAACAAGAAGCCTCACGTTGCTCAGAACTTGGGTGTCTCTTCTAGTGCCGACCGCCGTGGGTTCCTCAGCGACTGTGCTGGCGGACCCGATCGTTCCCGCCTGTACGGTCGAGGAGTACGCCACGGGTATCGACCGGCCGATACGGATGTCGTTTGACCCGTTGTCCGGGTTTCTCTACGTTGGGAGAAACTCATCGAATCCGACCGTCAAAATCTGGCGCGTCAACAAAGACAGAACTTTCCGAGAGTATGGCGACGCCCCGGTTCATGATCCCGACACAGCAGTTTTCGTTGATGGGGACTTTTGTGTAAACATAGAGGGGACTCCCACGAACCTAAACGGTGCCGTGCTAACAGGTGGGCATTACGATAGCACCCAAGGCATTATCGAAGCGATCATGCCAGACGAAAGCGTCATAACCGTTTTCGGGCCCACGGACGCGTGGGAGGATCCGACGGACTTGGTTTTTGACAACAACCTGCGATTGCTTTTTGGCGACCATGGTGACGGTCCTGATTCGCACTTGGTCTTCGCTAGAGCGAAGGAATGCGACGCGGGAGACCCCGTGCAGTTTTTTCCGACTGCCCGGGCCGACTTTATTGCCGTTGACTCACAGAACCGTATTTGGACATTGGATATCGACGGAGTGATTAAAGTTCATGACGAAAACGGGACGCCCTTGGACAATTGCTTTGCCCAGGGGTTCAGCGGGCACATCTATATCCGTATCGGGCCTGGTGGCCCCTGGGTCAATGACCTATATGTGGCGAATACGAACGGCGAACTCTGGCGATACGTTGCCCCGGAGCCAAATATGGATGTCTGTCCCACTAAGGCAGAACCAGACGAGATCGTAGGAACGAACTTCCCCACTGAGTACGACATAGAGTTTGGACCGGACCAAGCCCTTTACGTATCGATCGAAGCCGAGAATCGCATCCTTCGCATCTTTCCAGATTGCAACGACAACGGCATTCCCGACGAGTGCGACATTGGTTGCGGGCCAACCGGTGGGTTATGTGATGTCAATGGATGCGGGGAGAGCAACGACTGCAACGAAAACGGCATCCCCGACGAGTGCGACCTTGAAGACGGTACGCTGCACGACGACAACAGCGACGGCGTTCCCGACGAGTGCGGGGCATGCTGCGGGAGTTTCGGAGACGTCGGCTGCTCTCAGTGGAGCCCGGACTTGTGCGAGGATAACGGAGGCGTCTACCTCGGCGACGGGACGGTATGCGAGGGCGACGCCTGCCCGATCCCCACCGTCTCCGAGTGGGGCCTCATGGTAATGGCATTACTCGTACTGACAGCTGGGACCCTGGTGTACACGCGCCGGCGGTCGGCGCAAATGTAGCGCCACGCCTTGTGCGTGGCGCGCACCGCAGGCGATGTCAACAGGTGCGGTGTAGAGCGAGCGGCGCGGGTCCCCCACCCTTTTCGGAAGAAAAGGGCGTGGGACGGATTGTGGGCGTTGAAGACCGCAGGGCATACTACTCATTCGCCACCCTTCGCTGCGCGAAGAATGGAGCACCGGACCATATTCAGCCAGGCATTCGTTCGCCGCCTCTGATGCTGATACAGGCATTCATGGAGTCCGAGAGCCCGCGCAGGCTGAAGCCCGCGGCTCAGAGGCGATCACCGCGCGGTTTATGCAACGCTGGGGTACAACCAGTGCTGCCAGCCACAAAGGTGAAACGTCGCGTGAGACGCCCAGACGCCCAAGCCACGCGCGGACCCATCCGGCATGGCGTTGACGGGCTGCCTGAGGAAGCGGCCTTGCCTTGCCGAAGCATGTTGCCCGTATGCAGAAACCTCCAGTCGTATTATCAGACGACACCCGCCAAAATAGCAATCCTTGACAATGCCTGTTATTTCCGGTATACTCCTCAGCGAAGGAGATCGATGCGATGAACGTCTCTCTTACCCCAACGCTTGAGGAACTTGTCCAGCGAAAAGTCGCCACCGGGCTCTACAACTCGGCCAGCGAGGTGATTCGCGAGGCTCTGCGGCTTCTTGAAGAGCGAGACGAGATGCGCAAGATGAGGCTCGGAACGCTTCGCAAGGAAATCAGCGTCGGACTCGACCAGCTTGAACGGGGTGAAGTGAGCGAGTATGACGACCAGTCGCTCAACACCCTCGCGACCGACATTAAGGCCAAGGGACGCAAACGCCTTGCCGCAAAGAAGAAACCACAGGCATGAGCCGCTATCGCCTTTCCGTACAGTCTCGCTCAGACCTGGATGACATCTGAGTGGGTCCCCCATCCTTTTCGGAAGAAAAGGGTGGGGGACGGATTGTGTTGGTTGAGGACCGCAGGGCATACTATTCATTCCCCACCCTTCGCTGCGCGAAGAATGGGGCACCGGCTCGTTTCGCCAGCGCGCGAGCCATTCCGCTTGCTTTAACCTCGCATCCTTAACTTCTCTGTGCTCTCCGCGTGCTCTGCGGTGAATCACGCGCGCCAAGCATACGTCCGCTGCCTGGCTCTACCCGATCCGATATCCCATCACCACCGGCACGCCGCCGGGCAGCACATTGGGTGGCGGGCTTACGGTCGCAGCCATTTCCAGTATGGCCGGGTTGTCTTCCGCCGGACGCGTCTGGACGGACACCTGTTCCGGCGTCGGCTCGCCCTCGAACGGCAGCCAATCCCGAATGTGCTGCGTGACGAACGGGGCGACCTTGTCTGGTGACATGCCGGACAAATGCGGCTTGAGCGCGAACAGTAACGCGGAGAGTCGGCAGGCAAAGAGCTGATACGGCAGGCTCACCTCCAAAATGGCACTGGTGTCGTCGCGAGGCACCCGCGCGGCCGTCATCCCATTCCACACGAGTACGTCGTCGTGGTCGCGCAGGCCGGCGGCTGCGTTGATCCCGGCCATGCCGAGTTCTTCGATCTTCGATTCCGCCAGTTGCGTGTCACTCGGGCCGAATCGCTTGTCGCCCTTCTTGCCTCCTTCAGCCGTTTTGAAGCCCTCGAGCCGTCCGTGGACGTACCCGGACACCGCGGTGGGCCAACCCGTGTCGGCAATGC
>JBARRC010000125.1:0-2875 GCA_049644045.1 Phycisphaerae bacterium | reverse complement strand
AGATCGCCGGCGGTGCGGATCGCTTCCGCAATGGCTGTCCCGCCGCGCGGCGCACTGTCGACGTTGATGGCTTCGAGCTTGGAGCGGAAGGCAAGATGGTCCGTGGTGAGCGGCAGTCTCAGCGAGGTCGAGCCGGCAAAAGCCAGGAGGGCGAGCCGGCTCGTGCCCTGCAAAACCGCCCGTTCGGTCATTTGCTGCCTGATCCGGCGTTTCGTGTGCTCCAGCCGGTTGGGATCGATGTCCTCAGCCAGCATGGACCGCGACACGTCAAGTGCCACGACGATGTCCACCCCGTAGACCTTCTGCTTCTCGAGGTAGATGCCCCATCGCGGACCGATCAGCGCAACCGCGATCATCAGGGAGGCCGCCACAACCAGCCCCGCGCGCAGGGCCTGGCGCAACGGGCTGATCCGCTGGGCGAGCAGCGGAGCGAGTTGCGGCGAGGCAAACCGGTCGAGCGCACGTCGTCGACGAATCACGCCATAGAGAATAATCAGACCGGCCACGGGCCCGGCGCCGCCCAGCCACCACAGGCGCGGGTTGTCGAACAGCAGGGAATCAGCCTTCGTGCCCGCGACCACCAGGAACCCGACGGCGATTAGCAGAAGCGGCAGCCCAAGTACCCACACAAGCCAGGTTGATAGTGGATAGAGTGTGCGGCGACTCATGGGATCGTCCGATATCGCGTGTTGACTAAAGCAAGTTCAGCCATCAGCAGGGCGAGCCCCGTCAGCATCGCCACCTTGGCTGCGAAGATGTTGTCATGGTACGTACGTTCACCGGTGCGGCGTCGTTCGAGCCGGTCGATCTCGTCGTAAACGTCTTCGAGCGAGTTGGTGTCGGTCGCTCGGAAGTAGCTTCCGCCGGTGACACGGGCGATCTCCTTGAGCGTGACCTCGTCGACCTGAGCGCGAGATTGTAGAAGGAATCCGAAGCTGCTCCGTCGTGGCCCGGCCGAGCCCACCGCGCCGATCGTGTAAACCTTGATGCCCAGCGTGGCTGCGACCTTGGCCGCTTCGATCGGGTTCGGCGGCTGCGACCCGCGAAATGGGGCGGGATTGTCCGCACCATCGGTCAGAAGGATCATGACCCGGCTCTTGGCCGCCTCAGCCCCCGGCACGCCGGCAACGGCCTGCTCACCGGCGCGTCGTAGATCATCGGTGGCCAGGACAATGGCGTCGCCCAGCGCGGTGTAACCGGCCTCTTGCTGCTCGCGGACCTGCCGGCCATCAACCCAGCCCGGAATCTCCGTCTCGTCGAGCAGATCGGACAGGCTCCCATGATCGAGTGTCAGCGGGCAACGCGTGTCGGCGTACATGGCGAAGGTCGTCATGCCGATCAGGTCATTCTCCCTTCCTTGAAGTAACCCCTTGCCCAGAACGAAGTCTCTGAAAACCCGTTTGACGGCGTCGAGTCGGCGGACCCGCCGTCCGCCCAGGATGAAGTCCCCCTCAGACATGCTGCCCGACACATCGAGCACCATTTGAATAGCGATCCCCTCACTGGTGCTGCGATACTCGCCCCCGGATTGAGGTCGTGCCAACGCGATGATCAACGCTAAGACAGCCAGGGTACGAAGCAGCGGCAGGACGAAGCGCGTCTGCTTTGCCCATGTTGTGCCTAACAGCCTGAATGGCCGGAGTGAGCTGAAACGTACCGTCGCGCGCCGTCGCGCGCCGCGGGCGCGTACCCAGATCAACGGGACAAGCGCGACGAATATCAGACATAGCCAGGCAAACAGCGGCCCGGGCTGGAAACGCTCAGCAAGCCACTCCGTCATGCCGCTCGCTCCTCCATCGTTGGCCGGTCTGCCCCCCCGGCGCTGCGGGGTGTTGTTATGCGGTCAAGGGTCCGCTCTACGAAGTCGCCCGCCGCTTTCAGTACGGCGTCCGACTCCTCCGACCCCGGCTCGTGTCGTGCGTACTTGACCAGATCGCACGCGGTCAGGAATCGGTCCAGCTCGCCGGTCACGTTTCTGCCGAAGCGGCTGTCGTCTGCGGCCGCGGTCAGGAACTCCTCCGTGGTCATCTCCGGCGCGCAGACGCCGAATCGCCGCTCGATGTAACCGCGCACGATTGCGCTGATGCGATAGTAAAACTCCTGCGCGCGACCTTTGGCGAGCAGGTCTTCGGCGACCAACGCCGCGAGTTGCTGCCGGGCCCATTCGTGGGCGGGTATCTGCACGCCCGCCTCCGCCCGCCGCAGACGCTGCCGTCGAAGAACCGCAACGGCGGCAATCAGGATGACCAGAGCGAGCAACGGCGCAACCCACCACCAACGGCTCCATTGACGTGGCAGATCGACCGGGTCGAGCGTAGTGATGTTCCGCAGCTCCTCGACGGAAAGCGGCGAACCTTCCGGCGGGCGCACGGTGATTGTCAATGGTTCCGTGGCAAGGGTCTGCGCCTCGGCCAAAACGCCTCCGCCTGAGTCTTCACTCAGGTCATCCGACGCCGCGCGCCCGTCGACGAAGGAGACCTCCGCCGCCGGCAGCTCATACTCACCGGGCAGGAAGAATTCGAGCTCGTATCGGTAGAACCACCGTAGCTTTCCGTCATCTGTCGGCTCGGCCGGCTTCCTCTCGGAGCGCGTGAGGCGGTACTCGAACCGGTGGTCGCCTTCGCGCATGACGCGCTCGTACTCATCTTCGGTGATGGTCACGCCCTTTTCGGCGAGGATCTCCAGCTCCACAGTTGCACGCTGCGGGAAATCGACGTGAGCCGGGGTGACCGTCAGCGTTAGCGCGACCGGGCCCCTTTTTGCGGTGCGGACGATGCCCGCGCCGTTCGGCGTCCGTTCCACCTCGTCCTGCCCGCATCCGCCGACGCAGACAAGGGAGACGAGTACCATCGTAAGCGCGGTGCCAGCCCTGCGC
>JBARRC010000124.1:0-2558 GCA_049644045.1 Phycisphaerae bacterium | reverse complement strand
TCGCCGTCCTTCTGGATGCGCCGCGTTTGGGTCTTGGTTTCCGCCGCATTCAGGGCGCAGTGCTCAGGTGTGAAGATCATATTGCCCGCATCCTTTGGGCCGCAAAGTACCGCTCTGCCTCGGCCTTCTCGCAAACCACGCCCCCGCAGACGGCGCAATCTAGCATCTCGCCTAGGGCGCGTATCTCCAGCCTGTTCTCTTCGCGGTTCCACCACCGACACTCACGCGGCACGACCCTGAAATCGCGCTCCAGGTCCCTGAGCGGCTCGCTACAGAAGGGGCAGTACCATCCCCGCCCCGAAGCCGCCGCGTCCTGGGCGTCGGCCACGCGCTCGAATGGCTCTCGCGCCAGCGGATCCCTCGGATGGTAGGTCAGATATGCCGTGGTCATGTCAGCTTCTCCTCATAGCGTGGCCCTTTGTCCCAGTCCTTGTGTAGGAACTGGCCGAAGTTGCCCCGAATCACCTTGCGCCTGCGAAGCTCATCAATGAGTTCCTGCACGGTGAAGACCTGAAGAATAGACCAGGCGGGAATGGCAAAGCGCGAGACGCGTTCTCCTACGTTAGGTGTAGTGAGTAGTTCAGTCATGGCGTAACCTCCTGGTCAAAGGGGTTCTCGCCCGGCTCGGGCGCTGGGATGATGGTCGTTGCCACGCTCTGCGTTGCGATCCAGGACGTGATGAGATTCTTGGCTTCTTGCGGCGTCCCATTGAAGTCGTGGACGTGCGCCACACCCAGCGCGTCGTACACCTGGGCATCGGTCAGTGCCAGCTCCTCTCGGGCCCACTGCCAGAACCGCTTGCGCATGTTCTCGCCGTCAATCCAGTGGGGCTCTGGCGCCTGCGTTCGCATCCGCTCCGGCTCGGGGCTGCCGTCCGAGAGCCAGTCCGCGACGACTTGGAACCACTTGCTATCCGGTTCTTTGCAGACAACGCTCGTGTCCGCCGAAAGCGCGTGGCACCGGGTCTTGCTGATGATGAGGTTGTGATCCACGTCCATGTCGCCCACGATGTCGAACTCGTACTCGATTCCCTGGCGCTGCACAGCCTTCATGCCCACTCGCTTCGGAATCGCCTTGCCCCGCGAGTCTGTCTCCAGCACCCACTCGGTCTTCGTCCGCATCGTTGCGATGATGTGGCAGGAGCTTTGCAGAATCTTATCTACCAATTGCCTTTGCAGAGGCGTCACGTCCTTCCAGGCCGTGAACGAATTGCTCACTCTCTGCGCGGTCATCGCCTTGTCATGGAGGTCGAGAACGCCACTCTCGCCTTCCCAGGCGTGACTCAACGAGTCGATGAGCAACACGTCGTAGCCTGCTGCCTCAGCCGCTTCTATCGCCTCTATGTAGCGTTTGGGGTGATAGTTGCTCAATTCCAGCACGTCGAACTCGAACAGGTCTGCGTATTTGCTAGCGCTCCCTCTTTCCGTGTCAATGACCGCTATCTGGCCCCCGTCGGCCAGGGCCGTGGCGAAGATCAGGCCAGTATAGGTCTTGCCGCAACCGCTCGGGCCGTCAAGGGCCATCCGCAACCTAGCCCGCTTCTTGGTTGCCTTCTCGAACCTGAACTCTGTCATTTCTCTGTCTCCCTTCAAAGCTAGGGCTGGCAATATGTGTCTCTTGATGTGCTGCCAGCGTTGCTCATCCTCCCCCCAGTCAGGATCATCTAGCATTTCGCCCTTCCTCGACCGGCGCCGCGCAGTGGTCTCGAACGAGCTCCCCGCTCGCGTCCCGCACGTAGCGCCAGTGGCTCCCGTCGCTCTTGTGTATCCAGCCCGCGCCCGGCCTCGGGTGGCGGATTATCGGCTCGCCGCAATGCCGACACTTGGTCATGGATCACCCCTGGGGTGATATGCTGGCCGGACCGGGGTCTTCGTAGCCGTCGTCATACGTCCCCATCCCGCCCTTTTCGGCGCTGGCGTATTCCTCGCCATATAGTGCCTTAGCGAGTTGCGCGGAATCTGGCGGTTCGATAGGCACCACGTCCATCTCGTCCATCTCCTGTGTCCACGCCTCCAGTGCCAGGACACGTGCCGCAAGCTCCTGCATCTCGCGGCGGCGCGCCGCCGCGAACTGGTGGGCGAGCTCGGCGCCTAGGTCGGTGGCCTGGCGGGCGACCTCCGCCGAGACGCGGGAGTAGACAACTTGTAACCGCGCGTCGAGATTGCGGACATCCATGAGTATCCCATCTACCTTCTTCTCCAGTGCCGCGATGCGCTTATCCCGCGCTCTCGCCGCTGGCGTCCGCTCGTCATACTTGTTCATCTTCAGCCTCCTCCAGGCCCGCCTCGGCGAGCAGTTTGTGGTAGCACTTGCGGCACAGGCCAACCGTTATTCCCCAGTGCCAACTCCAACGCACCCCTAGCCATCGTGGACATCGGGCACAGCGCCGCAGCAGCATCATGCACTCCCCTGTTCAAGCCAGGCCCAATTTCTTCTAGCAACGATGGATCGGATGGCCGAATAAGATACAGCATATTGATCTGCCAGGTCTTTCATCGAATATGAGCCTTCTGCGTGAGTGTGTCTGATAGCCAAAACCTGTTCTTCGGTTAGCTTGG
>JBARRC010000123.1:0-10778 GCA_049644045.1 Phycisphaerae bacterium | reverse complement strand
GGCCGACACGGGTGGGGCACCCGGCGCCGTGGTGCGGGTATTTCTGCGTCCCGCGGGCGAAGGGGCAGCGACCGGTCTGTTTCGCGTCGGCCCCGCCGTGGGAGCGGCCCTGGACGGCATCAACGATAAGTTGTCGATCGTGCTCGAGGGGCTTGAGCCCGGTCTCTACGACGTTGTCGGCGAGATTGACGACGGCACGATGGTGGCGACATCGGTGGCACCGGGGCGTGTTGAGCTCCTAGTTGATCCCGGGAATGACGCGCCTTCTCTTACGATCCTCGCCCCGACCGTTCTCAAAGAGCTCCGCGACGGTGATTCGTTGCGGGTGGCGTGGGACGATGAGGACGAGGATGATAACGCCACGATCACCTTCTCGCTCGAACCGACGGAACCGGTCGGTGTGGGTGTTGCGCCCTTCGTGATCAGCCCCCCGATTGCGGAGGATCCGGATGAGGATGGGGCCGATGCCGCAACGCTGCTGATCGACGAAGTGCTTACAGGCCTTTACGACTTGGTGGGCACCATTGAAGATGGGGAACTGGCTGGTACCGCGCGCGTCGAGGGGGTGGTTCAGGTCCTCCCCGAGCCGGAGAACGATGTCCCCGTACTCGTGCTGATCGAGCCGGCTGGCGACGTGGAAATCGATCTTAGCGGCTCGTTCCGCGTGCGATGGACCGACTCCGACGAAAACGACAACGCTCGGATTTCCCTTCTGCTCGATCCCGATCTGGACAGCGGCGTGTTGGACGGCAACGAGATCGTGCTTGTGGGTTCGCTCGGCGAAGACGACGACGGCCTGAGTGACGAAATCACGTTGGGCGTCCCCACGGGTGTAGCCATAGGCACCTACCGTGTCGTCGGGGCGATCACGGACGGCCTGGCGGAAGTGGTGACGTGGGCGCCGGGGATCGTCTATTTTGGCGTTCCAGCGTCAGGAGAAGTCACTCCACCATCGCCGGCGCTTGCGCTACTCGAGCCGTCCGACGCCGTACGCACGCGTCTGGGCGAATCCATCAACGTTTTTCTGGAAGCGACGGATATACCTCCCGAGGCCCAGGTGCGGCTGTTCTTGAGCAACACGGCTTATGGCGGCGCCGTGCGCGCCGAGGTGACGCCGGTAAACCTTCTCCAAAACCGAGCTACTGCCCTGACACTCTTGCCGTCGGCAGCTATTCCAAACGACGCCTGGCCGCGTCAGTTCAATCTAGAAGCGACGGTGGAGGTGGACGGTGTTGACCCGACCGTCGCACTGGGATGCGTTTGGGTTCGCCAGGAGGTTGAGATCCTCAGCGTCGAGATGATGAACTACTCATGCGAACCGGGTGTTGAACCCGAGCCTGGGGATCGAGAGTTCGTCGGCCTGGAGATCACGTGGTACGGCGGCGGGTTTGAAGAACGCGAGCCACACGCGGAGGTCAAGTTCTGGGTCACCAATGATGGAGCCGTGCCTTACAACGGTGAGCCGGATAGCAAGCACCGCATTATTCAAACCGCGCTGGAAAGTCCGAGTCCAAACGTGAACCGGGTGTCACAGGTTAGCATCTGGCGTGCGGTGGGCTTTCCGTACGGTCTGGGCGACGAGGTGGGGTCTGCACTCGACCCTGGTGCGTACCAGTTGATGACAACGGTGGAACCGGAAGGCTTCGGGCGGATCACCTCGCCGCCGCACCCTGATTGGGTCGAGCTTTGCTATCGCCTGCGCGGTCCCGGCGATGGCGGGCTGCCCTGAGCACGAGCGGCGGGGGCACGAATCACATACTGGAATCGCCGATCCGGACCGGAAACGCGCATGGCGCGATGGGGGCTCGCCCGCTCCCTCACGGTCGCGGTTCTGATTTCATCCTTCATCCTTCATCCTTCATCCTTGTATCGCCCGCTCCCTCACGGTCGCGGTTCTGATTGGGCGTACCCATCCCGCCGGAAGTGTCACGCCCCCCCCTTTCATCCGACGCTACATCTGATAGACTTTTGCGAGAACGAAATCTGACCGGAGTCCGCCCTTAAACGATGTCTGAACCGACGCGTGTTGCATTCGTATCACTCGGCTGCGCCAAGAACCTCGTCGACTCCGAGAAAATGCTCGGACAGTTGGCGGAGGCGGGCTGCGTCATCACCTCCGACGAATCGGATGCGGATGCGATCGTCATCAACACGTGTGGCTTCTTGGAA
The DNA here is from genome assembly GCA_049644045.1 of Phycisphaerae bacterium. Taxonomy (GTDB): domain Bacteria; phylum Planctomycetota; class Phycisphaerae; order UBA1845; family UBA1845. Next base: position 8,609 of record JBARRC010000123.1, on the reverse strand, counting down.
GCCGCCCGGGCGGAAGCGGACGAAATTATCCGTGAGGTCGTTCAGCGGAAGGCGAAGGGAGAGGTCAAGCGTGTCATTGTCGCGGGGTGCCTGGTTCAGCGGGATAAGACAGCGATTCTCGAGCGCATCGACGGCATCGACGCGCTGGTCGGCGTGAACAATCGCGACGACATTGTCCGAGCCGTACTGTCTGCCCGTGGGCGATGTTGTAGTGCGAGCGAGCCGAGGGCTTCAGCCCGCGCGGTGAATCGACCGGCGAGTGGTCGCACAATTACGCACCGTCATAGAGGCGACCATCAGCATGAGCCGGATCGGACAACCGATCTGTATCTGAGCGACTACCACCCCTTCACACAGGTTGACACCGCACGCCTGCGGCTGACCCCGCGTCACTACGCATACCTTAGAATCAGCGAAGGCTGCGACCGGAAATGCACTTTTTGCACGATTCCGTCGATCCGCGGTCCGATGCACTGCAAACCGCCGGCTGTCATCCTGGCGGAGGCCCGCGAACTGGTCGGTGACGGGGCGGTCGAGATCAACCTTATCGGCCAGGACACCACAAGCTACGGGCTGGGCGAGAATGGATTCGAGGGTGGCCTCGCGTCTTTGCTACAGGAACTGAACCGGGTGACCGGGCTGCGCCGGATCCGGCTGATGTATGCCTACCCGTCAGTCATGACGGACGACATCATCGACGCGATTGCCGACTGTGAGAACGTCTGCAACTACGTTGACATTCCGTTGCAGCACATCAATGACCGCGTGCTGAAAGCCATGCATCGCGGCATGGATCGGACGGCGACGGAGCGGCTGCTTCATGGAATCCGCGAACGGATTCCGGGCGTTACCATCCGCACAACGCTTATCGCCGGCTTCCCCGGTGAAACCGACGAGGAATTTGAGGAGCTCGTACAGTTTGTCAAGGAGTTCCGGTTCGATGCGCTCGGCGTGTTCCCTTATTCACGCGAGCCGGAGACGCCGGCGGGCCGCATGAAGGGGCAACGACCCGACACGCTCAAACAGGAACGTGTTGATGCTTTGATGACCGCGCAGCAGGAAGTCGCCTTTGAACTGGCGGAGGGACGGATCGGATCACAGCTCGAGGTGCTTGTTGACGAGTGCATTGACACCGGCACTGTCGTGTGCCGCCACCGAGGCCAGGCACCATCCGTGGACAGCGTCACCTATGTCGAGGGTTGTGAGGTCTCACCGGGCGAGCTTGTGACGGTGCGTTGCGTCGGCCGTGATACGTATGACCTGGTGGCGACACCGACACCTGCTGCCCCGCCCGTGCTTGAAGTTGCAAATGGACCTGGTGCGGGACAGGCTTTGCAGTCTGTCCGTCGACCGACTGGAAAGTCGGTCCCACATGCTCTGACCCGATCTTTTGGCTCATGAAAACAGCGCTGAATCTACCCAATCAGATCACCATCGCCCGGCTGGTATTGGCTGTCATTTTCTTCATCCTGCTCTCGCAGTACTCGCAGCAGGAGCCCGTGCCTGTGATGCTGGACGTGGCGGCTGTGATCTTCATCGTCGCAGCCGTCACCGACATCCTGGACGGGTATCTCGCCCGCAAGCGGGGCGAGGTCACCGCGTTGGGCCGCGTGCTCGATCCGCTCGTCGACAAGGTGCTGGTCTGCGGGGCGTTCATCCTCTTCGCAGGGCGGCCGTTCGTGGATGCCGCCGGTCATAATGTGACGCAGGTCAGCGCCTGGATGGTGGTGGTCATTGTTGGTCGAGAGCTTCTGGTCACCGGCCTGCGGGGGTTCAGCGAGTCGATCGGCATATCATTCGGCGCATCGGTCTATGGCAAGCTCAAGATGTGGATGCAGAGCATCGCGGCCCCGGCGATCCTGTTCATCGTCGCCCACGAGGAGGCCTGGGGGGCGGCGGCCGACCCCGTCAAGAAAGTCCTGGTCTGGCTGACTGTCATTGTCACCACTCTTTCTACCGTCGCATATCTGATCCGTTCCCGCCACATTCTGGAAGAAAGTGCCCCGGCGTGAGCGAGCTTGACTACGTCAGCGCGATATTGCTCGGCGCGATCCAGGGTCTCACCGAGTTCCTACCCATCTCCAGCAGCGGGCACCTGGCGCTGATCCAGCGTTGGCTCGATCTTGATCCCGATAGCACCCCGATGCTGCTGTTCGACGTCCTCGCCCACCTCGGCACCCTGGTGGCCGTGGGCGTCGTGTTCGCGGAGCAGGCCAGACGCTTCGTTCATCGGCTTGTTCGTGAATCGAGCCGGTCATGGTCGGGTAAGCGGTATGCGTGGCGTATCGCGCTGCTTGCGGTCGCAGCCACCGTCCCGACGGCTGTCATCGGCTTGGCATTCCAGGAGACCTTTGAGTCGGCGTTCGACAGGCCGATGTGGATCGGTGTTTGCCTGATTACGACCGGCGCTTTGCTTGCGGTGCTCGCGAAGCTTGGCCGCGGGCAGCGCGGATGGAAAGACTTCCGCTGGTGGCAGGCGCTGCTGGTGGGAATCGCCCAGGGTTTCGCCATTCTACCCGGGATATCGCGCAGCGGGGCCACGATCTGCGTCGCCTCCTATTGCGGGCTCCGCCGCCGCTGGGCGGCTGAGTTCAGTTTCCTGATCGTCGTTCCGGCCATCGCCGGTGGAACGCTTTTGAAGGTCAAGGACACGCTCAATCTGCCGGCTGAACAACTCGCCGCCGTGGCCTGGGGACCGCTCGTCGTTGGCAGCATTCTGTCACTTACGGTCGGCGTGTTCGCACTTAAGCTGTTGCTCGGCGCCGTCCGCCGCGCGAAGCTTCACTACTTCGCCTTGTATTGCTGGGTCCTGGGAGCAGTTGTCCTTTTGGGTACGTGGGATTGAGGAGTGCCAACCTGGTGACATGCGAGGCCGCCTGTGAACGGAAAGCCCCGTAGGGGCGGAAAATACCTTGTTCTACCGCCCCTCCGGGGCTGAATTCGATCAGTCGCCCCATCTCCCAGGGCTGGCGCCCTGGGCTATTATCTGTTGCCCCTCCGGGGCTGGAAAACAATCCGCGGAAACTGTCACGCACCCTCCCTTCTCGGTCCTCTGGCAGGTGCCGAGAAAGGATTCTCGGCACAGCGTATGATTACCCCTATGTTTCTCTGCGGTCTCTGCGTGCTCTGCGGTGAATTATCCGGGTTAGTCGCCGGTCTCGATTTCATCGAGGCGGCTCGAGACACCGGCCGGGCCGACGAGGATCAGCGTATCCCTCGCTTCCAGGTGGGCGTCGGGGTTGGGACCGACCAGTGCTTCGCCGTCCGCCCGCTTGATCGCCACCACAATTGCGCCTGTTTTCCGGCGTACACCCGAGTCGCGCAGAGACCTTCCCACAAGCGGGGACTGCTCGCCGATCTCGTACTCGTCGAGCTCCAGATCGACCCCTTTGCTGGCCACCTCCATGAAGTCAACCACTGTGGGACGGGTCAGGATGTTGGCCACCTTAATGGCGCCGATCACCTGGGGACAGACCACCCGCGTGGCGCCCGCGCGGGTGAGCTTGGCCTCGGTGGAAACCTGCTCGGCCCGGGCAACGATGGTCAGGTCGGGGCACAGGGTGTGCGCCGTAAGCGTGATAAAGACGTTGTCCGCGTCACTCGGGAGCGCAATCACCAGCGCCTCGGCCCGCTTCAGACCGGCGTGCAGGAGTGTTTCCTCCTCCGTCGCGTCACCGATCACAAACGGGACCTGGCCCTCGCGCAGATCGACCTCGAGTGTACGTTCTTTCTCGACCACCACGATGGGTACGTCTCGTTGGCGCAGCTCGTCGACAATGAGGGCTCCCATCCGACCGTAGCCGCACAGGATCACGTGGTCGCGTAGATGCTCGATCGTCTTATCCATTCTCTTTCTCTCACGCAAGGAACGCAGCTCACCACTGACGACCAGGGTCAAAAGCGACGTAAACGCATAGGATACCGTAACGATGCCGAAGGTGATTACGGCAATCGTCCAGAGCTTGGCCGGCCCGTTTAACGCCCAGACCTCGCCGTACCCGACGGTCGAGAGGGTGATCACCATCATGTAGAGAGCATCGAGAAAGGTGGGGTGACGCTCCGCTTCGAGGATCATGTAGCCGGCGGCACCCACAAAGAGCACCGAAAGCACGGCTAGAATCGACAGGATCAATCGCAACCTGGCTGACACGAACGAAAGCTCCAACCACCGCATGCGAATCTGTGGGTTATTGTGGTTTGTCGACAACGGGTTGTCGATTGTTTATTATTGCTGGACCGAGAATTCCTTCTCGGCCCTCTGGTAGGTGCCGAGAAAGGATTTTCGGCACGGCGTAGTGCCTCATCGCAGGCTAAGTTACGGGTAAAGAGGGTGGATGGCCGATTCTTCTAACGGTGGGTGGCATGGGCAAACTTGTTTGCCCGTGGGGCACCCTTACAAGACACGGGCAAGCTGGCGCTTGCCCATGCCACCCGAAAAATAGGCTGCGACGCGGCAGTAGTACTGTTGGCTATTGTGTGTCACGATGGCCCGGCGTCGGTGAGTGGTAGAGGCGCAGCACAAGCCGTCTCGACTACAACCGGTGGATTGATTTGTTGGATTCAAGACGGACGGGAAGCCATGCCAAAACCATCCGATCCAAGTTCAGAACGCTACCACGAGAAGGAACGGCGAAAGAAGGATTATCAAAAACAGCTCCCCGGCGCAGACGAAGAAACGCTTCCGCCGCCGATTGAGCCGATCCACGCCGACGCCAAGCCCAAGCGCAACGACCCCTGCCCGTGCGGCAGCGGCAAGAAGTACAAACACTGTTGCGGCAAGAAAGCATCGTAAACGCGCCGAGAGAACACGGATGAACAGAGCAAGCGGGCGAACATCGAGCAGTTCCGCGGGTCCGTGACAGAATCGGCGGGGGCACGAATCACATACTGGAATCGTCGATCCGGACCGGAAACGCGCGTGGCGCGACGAGGACTCGCCCGCTCCCTCAGTGAAACGCTGGACCGAGAATCCCTTCTCGGTCCTCTGGTAGGTGCCGAGAAAGGATTCTCGGCACAGCGTAGTTCGTCCCCTGAGCGTAGTTCGTCCCCTGGGGACGCCGACGGCATCATCGACCTTGCCGACTTCGCCGAGCTCTACTGCGCGTTCGACGGACCCTAGTTCATCATGCCCAACTGTCTCAACAGCTCCTCCGTCTGGTCGAGCAGGTTCTCGAACAGCTTCATGGCATCCTCGATCGGTTCCGGCGTGGTCATGTCCACGCGGGCCATCTTGAGCATGTCGATCGGGTATTTGCTGCTCCCACCCTTGAGGAACGACAGAAAGGCCTCCCGGGCACCTGGCTCACCTTTCATGATCCTGTTGGCGATGTTGGACGCCGCGCAGTAGCTCGTCGCGTACTTGTACACGTAGAAGTTGTAGTAGAAGTGGGGGATGCGGATCCAATACCTGTCGACCAGGTCGTCATGGGTATAGGCCGGGCCGTAGTACTTCTTCATGATCTTGCCGTACGCGGCGTCCATCGAATCGGCCGTCAGAGGTTCACCCGCCTCGGCCATCTCGTGGACCTTTTGCTCAAACTCACTGAACATCGTCTGACGGAAGACCGTTCCTCGCATGCCTTCGAGGAACTCACCCAGCAGGTACAGCTTCTTCTTGGGGTCCGTGGTGCGCGCCAGGACGTAGTTCTGCAGGATGATCTCATTACAGGTCGAGGCCACCTCCGCGCAGAAAATGTCGTAATCGCTGTAGACATACGGCTGGGTGCCGCGCGAGAAATACGAGTGCATCGAGTGCCCCATTTCGTGGGCCAGCGTCGACATGTCCTCGTACGAGCCGTGGAAGTTCATCAGGATGTACGGCTGGGTCAGGAAGGTGCCGCTCGAATAGGCACCGCTTCGCTTACCCTTGGTGGGAAATACGTCGACCCATCGCGATTCGAAGCCCTTCTTCATCGGCTTGAGGTACTCGCCCCCGAGCGGCTCCAGAGCTGTCAGGATCGTGTCGACACCCTCTTCGTAGGTGTACTCGATCTTCTGATCGGCGATGAAGGGCGCGAACAGATCATACGCGTGCACCCCGTCCTCCAAGTTGAGGACGCGCTTGCGCATCTTCTGATATCGGTGCAGCAGCGGCAGGTTGTCGTTGATCGTCTCGATCAGCGTGTTGTAGACCGTAACGGGGATGTTGCCGCCGTGAAGGGAAGCTGCCAGACAACTGTCATACCCTCGCGCCTTGACGGTGAGGATGTGGCTTTGGACGGCGCCGTTGAGCAGGGCGGCCGCCATATTGCGGTGCTTGGCGTACGTCCCCACGATGGCCTCGTAGGCGTCTTTGCGCACCCGGCGATCGGAAGAACGCATGAACAAATAAAAGGCCGAATCGTCGAGCTCCCTCGTCTTGCCCTTCTCGTCTGTGATCGAGGGAAACACGGTGTCGGCGTTGGAGAACAGGTTGTACGCATTGTGGGCGGTGCTTCGGACTTCGCCGGCCATCGCCAGAAGCTCTTCCTCTCGCGCCGACAAAATGTATTTTTTCTGTCTAAACAGATCGTCGAACGCGTGGCGGTACAACGCCAGCTTCGGCATCTCTCTCATCCAGGAATCCAGCTTTTCAAACGGAATCGCGGTGAGTTCCGGTTCCGCCCAGGACATAAGCTGCCCGTACCGGATCGCGAGCGATCGCGCCCGCGACTTCATCGCCTGGTGCTTGCCCACCCGAGTGTCCTGATCCGCTAGCAGCGATGCGTAAACATAAACGCGCCACAGCCGGGGCTCCGTCTCATCCCGGGCTTGCGCGACCTTGAACAGGTGAGCTGCCCCCCGGTTCAGGGTGCCCTTGTAGCCCGCCAACTCTTCGATCTTCTTCTCAAGGGCGGCGAACTCCGTTTCCCACTCGTCCACGGTGCGGAAAATGTTTTCCGTAGCCCAAAGATACTTGGTCTCGATCTCGCTGCGTTCGGGAACCTTTTCAGTTTCCCCAGCCACGGTCGCGGCTGTCGGCATCAAAACGACACCGACTATGACGATGGTCATCCATCCAGGAAGTGCGGTATGCTTGTTCATCTTCATCGGAGTATCTCACAACGGGGTGTCTCGTTGCTCCGCCGACGGCAGCCCCGCCTGCTGCCGGTAGACCCAACAGGCCGGTGAGCTTACCGCCGAGGTGTCCCGGCGGCAACACCAGCAAAACCGAACTCGTTTGGTGCCATGGCTCCATAGGAATCTGAGACGTCCTACCCGAGAAGCGGGAAGCAAACGCCTCCGGCAATGCGCAACGGGAATTGACACGCAACGGTCGAGTCCAGTAAATCTTGCAACGCTACACTGTCAACCGAAAACGGGTATCACGCATGAAAACCGGTGGGGTACATGGCGGCAGAACTGGCGGAACAGGCCCCGATGCTGCACAATGTCGCCGCGTTGGTGCTTGATCGAACAGGTACGACTGTGGGGCGCGCAGAAACTGAGTCGTCCCGCCCTCCGCAAGGCCATCCGCGCGGGTAGCCGGTGGTCGAAGCGATTAACGGCTGCCGGCGTTCCATCCCGATCTGTCTGATGCGTTTGGAAAAGCGAACCGTACCGGCCCGGCCGGCCATGAAAGGTGTTTCAACAAAATGACCGACGAAAAGACAACCGCCGAGAAGAAGAGCCCCCTCCGTGAAATCGTCCAGCCGTTCCTTGATCTGGTGCACGCGCCACGTGCCCTGTGGGGCATCAACCTGGCCTACCTGGTCGAGGGCACGGTGTATTTCGGCATGCTCAATTACCTGCACATGTATTTCAATGAGTATGTGCAGCTTGACGATGTCTGGGCGAATCGCATGGTAGGTGTGTTGACCGCCGGCATCACGTTCGCGATGTTCATCCTGGGGTTTGTGGCCGACAAATGGGGAGTCCGCTTTGCCATCATCTCGGCCTTCACGTTGTTGCTTGGGGGAAGGACTCTTCTATCCATCGGGCCAACCATTGGGCTCCCGGCCGACGGCATGGGTTCCGCCTTACATTTGACTGCCATGGGGGGCATCTTTTTCATACTTGTAGGCTATGGGATGTACCAACCCGGGGCCTATGCAGCCGTGAGGCAGTTCACCACGGAGAAGACCGCTTCCATGGGATTCGCAATGCTTTACGCTATCATGAACCTGGGCATTGTCCTCACGGCGCCCTTCGGCTTCATTCGAAACAGTATCGGCATATCGGGCTCCTATTGGGTCTTTGTCGGGCTGACTGTGCTTGCCCTATTACTCACCCTCGTCATCCTGACGCCAAGGACTGTTGAGGACGGCATCGCCAGAGCCAAGGCTGAGCGGGCGCGGGAAAAAGACACGAAGGAAAAGCCAGCGGATGCTGCGCCCGCCTCCGTATCCGACACAAGGTCTTCCGGCAACACGGAGGAAGTGAAACGCGTTCCGGCACACTTGTGGATATCCATATTGCTCGTCGTCGGGTGCGTTTACCTCTTGCCGAGTCCTTGGGACTACAGAATATGGGGCGCACTGGCGGTGATGGTGGTCGTTTTCTTCCTCCTGCCGGCACGCTGGAGAAAGGCCACTCTGCTTTGGCTCGCCAACCATCCATTGGGCAATGGAAAGTTCTTCTTCTTCATCTTCTGCCTGATTCCGGTACAGACGTTGTTCGCCCACAACTGG
>JBARRC010000122.1:0-4307 GCA_049644045.1 Phycisphaerae bacterium | reverse complement strand
GGACGCAGGCCGCTACGATCTCAGTAGGACGACAGAATGACACGATGCCACAAAATATGGTCACATCCCGAACGAATCGCCGCGGCGCCGCCCACAAGTGGCTGCGCTACAACCGCAGCTTGTCGCGTAGATACTCGACGCACCTGGATTTGTCGATGCGTATCTGTGACGCGTCGTTGCGGTCGCGGACTGTCAGCGTGTCGTCTTCCTTGGTCTGGCCGTCGATCGTGAAGCAGAACGGCGTACCGGCTTCGTCCATGCGGGCGTAGCGTTTGCCGATCGACTGTTTGGCGTCGTATTGGCACGGGAAGACTCTCCTGATTTCGCGATAGATCGGCTCTGCGATCTCGGGCAGACCGTCCTTCGCGACTAACGGGAAGACGGCGGCCTTGACCGGCGAGAGGCGCGGGTGGAAGTTCATGAACTCGGGGCTCGCGCGATTCTCATCGACGGTATAGGCCTCGGTGATAAACGCGAGCACGCTACGGTCCACACCACCCGACGGCTCAATCACGTAGGGGACATACCGCTCCTTCCGCTGATCGTCGAAGTAGGACAGGTCCTTGCCGCTCTTTTCTATGTGCGCTTTGAGATCGAAGTCCGTGCGGTTGGCGATGCCCTCCAGCTCACTGAGGCCGAAGGGGAAATCGTACTCGACGTCGGCACAGCTCTCGGCGTAATGGGCCAGCTCGTCGCCCTCGTGCTCGCGCAGGCGGAGCTTTTCGCTTTTGAGGCCCAGGTCGACGTACCACTTGTGGCGCACGTCGCGCCAGAACTCATACCACATGGCTGCTTCGGACTCGTGGCAGAAGAACTCGATTTCGTACTGCTCGAACTCGCGCGAGCGGAACGTGTAGTTCCGCGGGTTGATCTCGTTGCGAAAGGCCTTGCCGATCTGGGCAATGCCGAAGGGGATCCTAACCCGCGAAGATTTCACGACGTTCGGGAAGTTGACGAAGATGCCCTGCGCAGTCTCGGGACGGAGGTAGACCTTGGCTGAGTCATCGCGAACCGCACCTGTGTGACTTTCGAACATGAGGTTGAAATCGCGCGGCTCGGTGAGGGTGCCGAGTTTGCCGCAAGTTGGGCAAGGCGGTGCCCCAAACGCTGACGGGTATTCAGGTAGAGGACATACGTAATTCCCACAGACGACGAGTGGGTTCCTTTCACTCCAGCCAAGCGCTTTCCTTTCTCGCTTTGTCAAATCGGCAGCGAATACTGCTGACGAGGCATCGTCAGCGACAACGGACTTCACATAATCAGGACGGAGCCCCTGGACTAGTAGCGTTTCGATCACCCGACGCGTCTCGACCGAGAGCGCGCGCAATTCCTCCTGCCCGCTACCTCTAGTGCGCGCAGCGCGGAGCTCATCATCGAGTTCCAGTATCCGCGTTGTGTGATCGTCCTCCCCGTCGAAACGCGCGAACGGAACCACAAAGATACTGTCAGCTCGAAACCGCGCTTTGCACGCCTTACAGTCCACCATCGGATCGCTAAACCCTCCGACGTGGCCGGAGGCTTCCCAGACCTTGGGGTTCATGATGATCGAGCAGTCGACGCCGACCATTTGGAACTCGACGCCGTTGGGGCCGACCGGCGGGCTGCGCACCATGTCCTCCCACCAGGCCTCTTTGATGTTGCGCTTCAGCTCGGTGCCGAGCGGCCCGTAATCCCAGAAGCCGCCGATGCCGCCGTAGATTTCGCTGCTGCCGAAGATGAAGCCGCGCCGCCTGCACAGGGCGACGATCTTTTCCATAGTATCCGCTTGTGTTGGCATTTATTTCATCCGCGTCGAACGACCCTAGTGCCAATCATGCCCACGTAAGCGTGGGCATGTGCCTGGCGAGGGTGGCATGGGCAAACTTGCTTGCCCGTGCTTACTCACGGGCCGTCACGGGCAAGCTCACGCTTGCCCATGCCACCCGCCGGTTAATACGCGTCTTACGGCTCGTTTCAAGCCCGGGGCACCTTGGGAATCGGCACATTCAACTATGCGTTTTTGCTGAACAGACTTCATCCAATGCCAGCCTCACGGCACCAAGGGCCTCTCTAACCTTGGCCATGCAGCAACGGTGACGTGTGAAGAGAAGCACCGCTGCCAAAGCGACACCTACCCACAAGGCAATCGGCGCCGCCAAGCTCACCACATCGCCTCGACCTTGCACGAGGAAGCGAACAATGATCGCAGCAGAGCCGAGTAGACCTGGGGAGTACCACCCGGGGTCGGAGACGTTCCAGTACTGCCAAACGACAACCAGAAACATTGGCACAGTTAGCACAGGCAGCACGCTGCCCATCGCCAAGTTCCCGAGCGACGCGGCCACCCGCTTATACGGGTGGATTGCCCGTATGGTCAATGCGTACCAGGCTCGGATGACGAGGGCAAGGAAGACATGCCCAAGGACCACGATGCCCCACAGGTACGGTCCGCCGCCGTCCCAAGGTTGCGGCTTCGCCCACCCGCACCCAACCTCCCCAAAAATCGTATGCACGAATTCGGCACGCATCGAAACAGGACCATACGGCGACCGTCCCCAAGGACGCGGCGAGGCCAAACGCACCGCGGCGTATTGCAGAAGGACAAAGACGGCAGCATTCAAAGCCGCAGCCAGAATAAGCAGCAGAAACAGAAACACTGCCGACCGCTCCCGCTCGACCTCTGCGCTCATCCAGAATCGCCAGTGCCGGGGAAGGATGGCATTGAATCGGCGCACGGCCTCTGCAGGATCGGGTCCGTCCGCCACGTAATATGCTCCGCACTCCGGACACCGCCCGCGAATCGGAAGCCCGTTGGGGCAATAGGTGCAGAACACACAGCACACATCCGCATTGTCAATCAGACCGTTCATGTGCCCGCACCGCACGCCACGGGCAAGCTCACGCTTGCCCATGCCACCCGCCAACATGCCGGCGCCCGTCTTCGACGGGCTTGGGCATGCCACCCATCGCCGCGCGGGCTAAAGCCCGCGGCTCGTTTGCAGCACCGCTTGGGGTCATATGGACAGGTTCCTACATAATCCCCGCGCCAAACGGCGCATTGTCATCCTGAGCGTCGTCGGCATCCGGTGGCTTCTCAGTCTCTTCACTGAGCGTGACCTCATCGGCCGGGGGTTGCTCGCCGTCCTCCACAGGCACAGGCACAGTTGCGGTCGGCTCCCTCATCGGCTCTTCAACGAAGGTGTCGGTATCAGCCACGTGTCCACCGGTTGAATCATCTTCAGTGGAAGCCACCTTGGGTACGGGGGGCTGCTCCCGAGTTTCGGCTGCCGGGCTCTCTTCTCGTCCGTGTCGACGTCCCCGCCCTCTGCGGTGCCGATCGGGCTCAGACTCCGCCGAAGCTTCGCCGCCCTGGTATCCGCCTTGGCCCCGGCTACGGGACTCTCGCTCGCCCCCCTTGAGATCGGCGATGAGAACATCATATTCGCTGACATTCCCATCGGCCTCGGAATCCGTATCGGCCTCGGAATCCGTATCGGTCTCGGAATCCGTATCGGCCGCTGAATAGCCCACGTCTTCCGCCTCTTCGCACTCCATCCGGTAGGCCTCTAACACCCGTTCTTGTATTATCTTGCGGAAGGAAGTGGTGATGGGGTGGGCGATGTCGCGATGCGCCTTCTCGCGACCGTCGGCGTCAGCCGGTATTCGCGCAGCAGGAAGCTTCGCGCCACACTCATTACAATACTTCGCCCGCACGTTGTTTTGTGTTCTGCACTTCGGACAAGGGACCGACAGCTTACGCGAGGGCATGGCCACAAACTGGCCGTGCGTCCCCTCAACAACCTTCACATCGCGAACCACAAACTCTCCGTCCAGCGTGACACTGCAAACAGCTTTGAGACGGTCGGTTGATTCCTTGACAAGTCTGATTCGTACGTCGGAGATTTCCATTCAACATTCCTCACTAACCATTAAGCCTGGTCCCGCCGGCGCCGCAACCACCAAAGTTGTCATGCCAATTTGCAGGTCTTCAATCTGCCTGGCCGCACGGGACGTTTCCTCTTCTTCGTCAAACAGTCGATACAACGTTGATCCCGCGCCACTTACGCGCATCGGCCCGAGCCCCGCCCGATGTACCTCCTCGTAAGCGCGTGCGACCGCCGGTGAAACACGGAAAACAGCCGGTTCGAGATGGTTCGACAACATCACCGATATCTCCTCCGCGGTCGTGGCTTGTAGGATCGTGCCATCCATCCCCCTTTGCATGTGCGTTGCATCCGTCGGACGCCAAGCCCGGTAGACCTCCGCCGTCGATACTCTTACGCCCACGAATGCCAATAACACCCAACCGGACCACCGCAGCGCAACCG
>JBARRC010000121.1:0-5763 GCA_049644045.1 Phycisphaerae bacterium | reverse complement strand
TCGTGCCGTGGGGGGCGGTTCATTCCAAGAAAGGCGAGTTCATCGTGGACGACGAGGCGGCTCGCGCGATGATCGCGGCCTTTGACGCCCACGGCAACACCGTCCCGATCGACTGGGAACACGAAGGGCTCAAGGGTGGCCGGGCGGACGCTGCAGGCTGGGTCGAACGGCTCTGGGCCGCGCCGGGTGTCGGGATTAAGGCGCTTGTGAAGTGGACGGACAAGGCCCGTGAGGCGATTCGCTCGGACGCCTATCGCTACTTGAGCCCGGTGCTGCTGATCGACAGGGCAACGAAGCGGGCGCTGGGCCTGCACAGTGCGGCTCTGACGAACGCACCGGCGATTCCACGGATGGAAAAACTGGCCGCGTCGACGCGCGGCCCAAACGAAACCGAGAAGGAGTTATTGGCTATGGCAGATGACGATGGGGGCGGCGCATCACGATCGGCAGAGGTGAAGACTTTGCTCGGGAAGCTCCAGGCGCTGCTCGGGCTGGAAGAAAACACAGCGGCACTCGATGTGCTCAAGGCTGCGGTTGAACGGCTGACGACGTTGCTTGAAGAGGACAAAGGCGAGGGCAGTGAGGACAAGGAAGTGGCACAAAGCGTCCGCGCCCTGCTGGGCTTGCCAGTGGGAGCGCCTCGCTCGGCGGTCATTCTGGCGATGAAGACTCGCGATTTAAATGGTGCTGGAACGGCGCTTGTCGAAATGCGACAGGCTGAGGCTGAGCGGATCGCCACGGAACACGTGGCTCGGCACGTGAAGGATTTTAAGCTGACCGTTAACGACAAAGATGCCATGGGGGCGGCACTTGAATTGGCCCGGACGAATCCCGACTTGCTCGATCAGCTCATGGCCAACGCGGCTTCGGTGATGCCACCGCAAGGCAAAACCACGGCCCCGAGCCATGCCGATATGAGTCGGACGCGGACGATCGTGGGGGCTGCAAGGGACTACCGGGACGATGCGGGACTACGGAAAACGACCAGTGCGGAAGCGTACATCAACCTGGAGCTACGTGAGCACGGGATGCAAGTCCTGAGCGAAGATGAGTGTCGCGAGTACATCGTAGCGTAGGAGACGGATCGAAATGGCAGACCAGAAACTCACGAGTGAGGTCGAGATCAAGGGTGGTGAAAAAGCCGCCGAGCAGCTCAAAGGCGTGGCCGATGCCCAGAAAGGCGTAACGGGCCAGGTCGAGGGGGCCGCGAAGGGGGCGGACAAGGCGACTGAATCTGCGAAAAAGCTGAGCGCCACCGAGTCGGACTTTATCGGCGTGCTGACTCGCATCAATCCGATGCTCGGTGGGCTTGTGGACAGCCTATTTAAGTCGAGCAAGATCGCGGGCGACCTGGCGTCGGCGAACATCAATCTGACCGAGGTCTTCGGCAAGCTGAGCGCGGCCGTGAAGGTGAACGCGGCGACACTCAAGCTCATCGGCGCCGGCGGGGCTGTGGCCCTGGCGATTTGGGCGATCGCGCGAGCCGTCGCGGGGATGCGTGCGGAATTCGATCGGGCCACGAAAAGCATCACAGCGTCGATCGACGCGATGACGGAGTTGCGTCAGGAGCAAAGGGACACTGGGCAGGCCCTTGAAAACCTTGCGGATCAGCGGCGGGAAGGCGGGTACGGTTCGCCTGAAACGGCCCGCGCGGCAGCTCAGCGTGTACAGCGAGTGGAACATCGCGCGCCGTACCTCGATCAGCAAGCCATTCTGCAGGCCGTGGCGCTGGCGGGTGCCGAGCGCAGCACGGCGGAGCTCGAAAAAATTGCACTGGCGATCCAGACGCAGCGGTTGCAGCTTGAACCGGGGATGGCACCGGAGTCTCGGGAACGCGCGATCGAACGCGCCTTGAACCGGCACGCCGACGCTCTCGACAAGACCATATCGCGCGAACGCCAGCAGCAGCGGGAGATGTTCGAGGAAGCTGCAAACCAGATGGGCGCCGTCGGCGGATCACTTGATGCGCTCGCTAAAGTTGTGGCGCTTCAGACGCGCGGGGAAGGTCTTGATTCGATGCGACTGGCGAAAGCGCTGCAGTTGTTCAAGGGCGCACTCGCGACCAGTGACATAGAGGTCACCCCGCGAGAATACATCCTGGAGAGAGCCCAAAAGCAAACCGGTGTAACGCTGGAGGGCGGGCCGCTTGCCGAAAGAGAGTATGCCACAGTCGAACGGTTGCTGCCGCTGATTCAGTCGCAGGCCGAGACTGCCCGTCTGAATCTAGACGCCGCGAAGGCAAACCAGCGAGCCGCTGAGCTACAGGCGAATAGGCCGCAGACGGTTATACATCAGCAGTTTTCCAGACACACCCACCCGAGCCACCGGGCGCAAGAGGCGGAGACGAAGAACGGGTGGAATTTGGCGCGGGAGCGGGAGCGATTCTAAGGGCCTGTGACGTAGCCATGGCTGTAGCGATCCGACAACATGCGAACCTTCCCGATGCGGCTGAGTGGGTCTCAGTTGAAGATGCCGCCCGGCTGACCGGCTTGTCCGGCCGTACCTGGCGTTGGCGAGCACAGCGAGAGGCTGTCGATGCCCAGCGTCGCGGGCGGCGGTCGTTGGCGATGCTGGCCGGCGCGCCGAACGGGAAGGGGCGCCCGACCTGGTGGGTCCATCGCTCGCTGCACCCGAAGCTGTCGGCCTATCCGAAGCGCCCCACCCGCGATGAGCGGACACGCGAGGCGTTGAGCGCGAAACACCCGGCGCACATCGTGGATCGAGCCCTGCGCAAGAATGAGTGGCTGCAACGGTGGCGCACGGCTTGCGAGCGGGATCGCGGCGGCGCGACGGACGGGGACCTGGCTGCTCGGATCGTCGCTGAAGCGCGCCAGGTCGAGGGGAAAGATTTTAAGGCTAGCGTGCGGAGCCTGTACGGTTGGTGGCAGCGGTACAACCGGCTGCGCCCTGACGGGCAAATCTTCGGGGTTGAAGGGCTGATCGACCGGTACGGCGGTGACAGCACGGATTCACCGAACCGGTCACCCGAGGCGGTGGCCTGGTTCTACGACCTGTACCACACTCAAAATAAGCTGAGCGTGAAGGTGTGCCATGACGTCACGTTGAGGGAATCACGTCGGCGGGGGTGGGCGTGGCCGGCGGGCTACACGGCGACGGTGTCGTGGTTGGAAAAGCACGACGATCTATCTCTGACGTGCCTGATGCGTAAGGGGAAGGACCGGTGGGCTCGCAAGTACCTTCCACACCTCCAGATCGACTACGGCAAGATCGAACCGGGCTTTATGTACGTCTGCGACCACCACGAGCTGGACCTGTGGTGCACGTACAAAGGCCGGCAGATTCGGCCGTGGCTGACGGCGGTGGAGGACTGCCGCAGCCGGTGCATCGTGGGCTGGCATGTCGGCCCGGCGCCGCACCAGGACGCCATACTCATGTCACTTCGGATGGCGTTTCGGGACTGGGCGATTCCGACTGTCATGCGCATTGACAATGGTCGCGACTACACCAGTCGGCTGATTACCGGCGTGAGCAAGCGAGAGCGCGACCGGCTGCGTCAGGCGCTCGGCGCAGACTACCAGCGGATCATGCAGCGTGCCGAGCACCAGGTGGAATGCACCGATCCGCGCTGGCTGGGCCTCACTGGGGAACTGGGCATCGAGCTGATCTATGCGATCCCGTACTCGCCCTGGTCCAAGATGATCGAGCGGTGGTTCAGAACCTTCACCGATCAGCACGCCCGCACCTGTGCAACGTACTGCGGAAACTCGGCCGTCAACAAGCCGGAATGCCTTCACGAAATTCGGCGCGGCTACACCGACGAACAGAAACGCCGTTTGCGGCGGGTGCACGGGAAGGACTGGAAGCGGATCGTGGTGCTCAAGTTTGTGGATCAGTCGGCCGTGCCGTCGATCGAGGATGTACGCAAGGGAATCGGTGAGTACCTGGACGTGTACCACCGGTCGGAGCATCGCGGGCAGGCGATGGAGGGGCGCTCGCCTCTGACGGTATGGCAGACGGCCGCACATCTTCGCAAGGCGGTTGAGGATGAGCTGCTCTGTCTGGCGGATATTCGCGGGCTGTACGTCGTCGGTGGCAATGGGGTCAGTCTCAAGGTGGGGGCGGCGACGCTGCACTACGGTGCCAAGGCAGCGGCGCTGAAGCGCTGGGTGGGACGCCGTGTGCTGATTGCCCTGAATCCCGAAGACATCAGCGTGGCTTGGGCGATGACGCCGGACCGCCAGCGGCGAAAGCTGATCGCGCGGCTCGATCCTAACGAGTGGATCGCTCCCTACACCTGTGCAGACGACGCGCGGGAAGCCATCGCGGAAAAGAAGCGCGAGCAGAGCATCATGCACAAGGCCCAGCGGTCTTCTGCTCGCCGGACCAAGACGATGACAACGAGACTCCAGGAGCACACCAGAGCGAAGCGGGCTGAGTTGCTGGCGACGGGTACGGATGATGCCCACCCGCAACCACGAATCGTGCCGGTTCACACGGGGCTCGAAGGGGTTTCGAGGCCCGGTCGAAGCGGGTTCGATGCGACACCGTATTCCCCCCCGGACTCGGGGGATCTGGAGGACCTGTTTGACGACGCCCCGTCCGTCATTCCTGATGACGCCGACGATGACGGCATGGAAGACCTGTTTAGTACCGATGGCGATGAGCAGGAACCGGACGAAGGGCTGGAGGGGCTGCTATGACAGAGCCCGGTGACATCAACGACATCTTGGCGGACCAAGAAAGGATTCTGATGGTAGCATGGATGCTTCCCAACGATGGACCGTTGACGGACGCGCAGCGCTCGCAGGCGATGGGCAACTTTGTCGCCTACATCCGCAGGCACAGCATGACGCCGGCCGACGTCGCTCACCAGCTTGGCAAGCCGAGAGCCACGACGATCGGCGATCTAATGAAGGGCGTCTACCGCGCCAACGCCGATGAGCATGTTCGCAAGCTCAATATGTTCATCGAGCAGCACGCTCGCGCCAGTGCCGCGTCGCTGACGGACACGTTCGTGAGCACGAAGGTGGCCAAGGACATGCTCACGGTTGCCCGGCTGGTAAGAGAAAATAAAACCATGGGCTTGCTGCTTGGTTGTAGCGGGGTGGGAAAATCGCGATGTGCCCTCGCGATCCACGAAAAATACGTGGGCTCGATCTACGTGAGCATCATGGGTGGGCCGGCCGGTTCACACACACCCAAGGGCTTGGTGCACGTTCTGGCGGTTAAGCTTGGTGTTCGCAGTCATCGCGGCTACCAGCGGGACGTCGTGTACAGCACGCTGCTTGAACGTGTAGTGGACACGCTCCGGGACAGCGGCCGGCTGATAATCCTGGATGAAGCGGGCAAGCTGACCGATTCGGCTGTCGAGCTATTGCGCGACATTCACGACCACACGGGCGTCCCGATCCTGCTGCTGGCCACACGCGACCTGCATGAACGGATTGTCAAGAACGCGGACCCGGACCACGGCCAGCTCTACAGCCGCTTCGACGTGATTCATCACCTGACGGAAGGCCACGACATGTACGCTGGGGGCAAGGCCCTGTACACGGTTCAGGACATCCGGGAGCTGTACAACGAACCGCCGGTGCGGCTCTCGCCCGATGCCGCGCGGTACTTGCAGGACGTGGCGAACAGGCTCGGGTACGGCTCACTACGGCGGTGCAAGATGCTGGTGCAAAACGCCGTGCGCCGGGCTCACAAGCGTCAGGGGCTCACCGATGGTGAGAAGGCAACTGTCACGGCCGATGACCTGGAATGGGTCGAGGCGCGGTTGCGTCGAGAGTCTTCAGAACAGGA
>JBARRC010000120.1:0-4601 GCA_049644045.1 Phycisphaerae bacterium | reverse complement strand
CGTCCCGACACAGGCCCCGCCGGAGCACGTATCATTTTCCGTACACGTGTCGTCGTCGTCGCAGGAGTAGGTGTGCGGCGTGTGGATGCAGACGTCACCCTCGCACGAGTCGACCGTGCACGGATTGCCGTCGTCGCACCCGCCGGGACAGGGGCCGCCGCCGCAGTCCGGGTTCCCGTTGGGTATTTGAGCGCAGATGCCGTACAGGCATACGCCATCGGTGCATTCAGTGGCGTCGACACACTCCATCGGCGTTCCGGCGCAGGTTCCACCGGAGCAAGTGTCGTTCACGGTGCAGGGGTCGCCGTCGTCGCACGGACCGCTGCGATGCGGATGAGTGCAAACGCCGCCGATGCACACGTCGTCGGTGCACTGATTGCCGTCGTCACAGTCCTTCGGCGTTCCGGCGCAGGCTCCGCCGGAGCACATGTCGCTTACGGTGCAGGGGTCGCCGTCGTCGCACGGGTTGCTGTTCGGCGGATACGTGCACAGGCCGCCGTCGCACACGTCGTCGGTGCACGGATTGCCATCGTCACAGTCCTTCGGCGTCCCGGCGCAGCTTCCTTCGGAGCATGTGTCGTCCTCGGTGCACGGGTTGCCGTCGTTACATGCACCGCTGCGCGGGGGATGGGTGCAAACGCCGCCATCGCAGACGTCGTCGGTGCATTGATTACCGTCGCCTTCGCACTCGGCCGTGTTCGGCGTGTTGATGCACACTCCGTCAGCGCAATCATCATAGGTGCAGGGGTTGCCGTCGTAGCAGTTTATCTCCGTACCCACACAGGCCGCGTCTTCACAATGATCGTCCAGCGTGCAGGGATCGCCGTCGTCGCACTCTTGAGACGTTCCATATGCCGGATGCGTGCAGGCCCCATGATCGCAGAAGTCGTCGGTGCACACATTCCCGTCGTCCGGGCATTCATCTGCGCCGGTCGTTCGGAGTAGTTCATGCGTAGCACTTGTTGTCGGCCTGCTCAGGGCTTGAATGCGAGGTCGCAGAGCGACATGCACTCGGCGCGTTGTCCCTCTGTTAGCTGCTCAAAGACCCGAGTGCGACAGGAACAGCAATAGGTGCAGCTATCATGCGTGCCGCAGCAAGTCGCGCAGTCGTCGAAATCGGCCGGGGAAGCGCAACTTCGGTCGCACTTCCACCCTTTCTCCGCGGCGATGGACTCACGTGACCGGCAATCTATTTCGGGGAGTGGATCACCCGGTCTCCAATCCGGGAAGCGGTGCTTATTCTGCTCGAACCAGTTCCTGTAGCGCTCCACCACGGCTTTCGCGGATTGCTCCTCGGCTTGATCTCCCAGATCTGCAATAGCCGCGCGAATCTCCTCCGCCGGGCATCCCCATCCCTTCAACTTGTTCTTGCGATTGAAAAGTACGAACGCCTCGTATCCCAGCCGACGATCCCCGATCTTGACGCTCGATGGGAAAAGCGCAATCAACCCCTTCACACCAAAGCGAATGTTCCATTGAGCCAGCCCGTCAGCCGCCCCGAAACGAAGTACAGGATCCTTCTCCGTATTCAGCACTTTATAGAGCAATGGAAGCACCCGCGGGTCCTCTGACCCTATAAGACAGCCAAGAATTGCAGTCTTTTCCTGCCATCTATCCACTGTAGGATAAACGTCCATGAGCTCTTCAATGCATTTCTTGTCTCTCAATTGTGTGTGCAGAAGTGAAAGGCGCCCGATTGCTGCGTACCGCTCAGAAGCATCCGTCGCACGATCGCGGATCACGTCCATAAGACTGTCGATGCCCGCATCTACCTCATACTCTTGATCTTTCCAGCGAATCTTGGACACGGGCGGTGGTAGAAGGGACACGAAGTCCCTGCTCTTGACCAAGCATGTGGACAACGGTAATACACCTTTGTCCGATGTATCACCGTCATTCGTACGTTGTTGATCGCTACTCGCCCCCGGTGCAGCGAAGACCAGAAAAACAACGAGAGGCGCCAACCGAGTGGATGATAGACGATGTCTCATGTCACATCTCCCGTAAGAAAACTATTGTTGTCCGCAAGCCTCGATTTTCTTAAGCAGCACATCGTGAAGGTAAGCGGTATCGCAAAAACTGATCCCGGTTTCATTCTGATGATCCATTTCCCACGTATACGCCGGGCATTCATCTGCGCCCGTCGTATGAACAAGCTCGTGTCCGATGATGCTGGCGGCCTGATTTTCAGAACCGGCAAATGTGCTTGTTCCGAAAACGACGCTGTAGGTCCAAGTTAATGGACTAAACGTAGTGCAAGCGTATGCATCGTCTCCGAACGGCCAGGGGCAGGGGACTTTCGGATCCGGGCTGATCGTCACGCCACCAGCAAATGCCCCGCCCGTCGTGGCGAGCACCGCGGCGTATTTCCACACGAGGTAGTGATAATCCATCTGAAAATCGGCGTTGGCTCCGGTGATGAAGAAGGTGTGGACCGGCAGGACGCGCACGCTGACGCGCGCGAGTTCCTGCTCGCCCTTTAGCGCGGCGATCTTCACGTTGACCGGCTTGGAGCAAAGCGTGGTTTGCGGCTCCTCGTAGGCATCGTAACGCCACAGGATCGTACCTATTCTCCAGTGGATTTCTTTGTGTCGGGCGCTGGGACTTTAGGAAGCGGGTCGCCTGGTTTCCAATCAGGGAAGCGGTGTTTGTTTTCTTCGAACCACTTCTTGACCTCGGCGATGTACAAACCCCTCCTTTGATCTTCATCCAGATCGGGCCGGCTTTCCATCGACTTGCCAATCTCTTCTTCCGGACAACCCCATCCTTTGCGACGGTTGAGCCCTCGGAAAGTACCCGCTACTCCATCGCGAACGGTACGCAATCCCAACGGCTCTGTACATTCGAACAACGGTAAGAGTTCGACTACGCCGCGGCGCACGTTCCACTTCGCCAGGCCGTGGGCAGCGAGGAGCCGCAGAGTGTTATCCTGTTCCTTGTCGAGGACTTTCACAAACAGCGGAAGTGTACGAGGATCGTCGGAATACATGAGGGTTAGCAGCAACTCACCCTTCTCCCCGCGTTCGCGCAATGTATCATAGAGCGCAATGAGTTCAGGAATGCGATTCGTATTCGGCAACCAGCTTGCCAGCCTTCCCAGCTTGCCGAGCGCGTTAGCTCGAACGAGAGGATCGGTGGCCGGATTCGCAATGACCTCCATGAGAACATTGATTCCATCGGCAGCGGGATAGTCCCGGCCCTGCCACGGGACAGTCGCATGAACCTCCTTCAGCACCGTAGTTCCTGGGACAAGGGCAGGACTCAGCGGAAGAGGCTTGCAATCCTGATCGCCCGGTTGCGCAAGACACGGGTCAAAGCCCTGTCCCGCGATGAAGGAGAAAGTGCACAGCGGAATAACTACATCCCGAAATGTTGACGATCTAATCATGGGTTGCTCCAATCGCTGTTGTTCTTATGGGCAGTTGATCCCGCTGCACTGACAGTTCATCATTTGTACGACATTCGCAAGGTACGAGGTATCGCACTGAAAGATCCCCGTGCCCGTATCGTGATTGAACTCCCAGGTGTACGCATCACATTCACTTGCCAGGAGCGGCCAAGTTCCTGTCGTGTGGACCAATTCGTGCCCGATGGTACTAGCTGCTGCGTTCTCCGATTGTGTAAACGCCGTCGTCCCGAAGTCGACCGAGCGATCCCACTCTGTACACGCGGCCACGCACTCGCTCGGAAATCCGCAGGGAACGCAGGCGTTCACGCTGAACGTGACGCCGCCTGTAAATGCCCCGCCGGTCGTGGCGAGGACTGCGGCGTATTTCCACACAAGGTAGTGATAATCCTTCTGAAAATCGGCGTTTGCCCCGGTGGTGAAAAAGGTATGAACCGGCAGGACGCGTACGCTGACGCGCGCGAGCTCCTGCTCGCCCTTTAGGGCGGCGATCTTCACGTTGACCGGCTTGGAGCAAAGCGTGGTTTGCGGCTCCTCGTAGGCATCGTAACGCCACGAGGTCTCGCTGAGCGGCGTCAAGGTTCCCTCGCTTGGCGGCGTATAGCCTTCGAGGTCCAGTTCCACGATCTCCAGCGTACCCTCACAGCCCGGCGGGTCCCATTGAACGGTGATCTCGCTGAAGCTGTAATCAGGCATACCGCTCCACGCGGTCTTGGCAGGTATTGACGAGGGATCGAGGCTCAACGTCGCGTCGTCGGGAACACCATCACCATCGGCGTCGGGGTCATCCTCGTTGGCGATCCCGTCACCGTCCATATCTGGATCGTCTCCGTTGCAGAGGCCGTCGCCGTCGATGTCGGGATCGTCCCGATTGTCGAGCCCATCACCGTCGACATCGCTGTCCTCCCCGTTAGGGATTCCGTCGCCATCCACATCGGTGTCTTCGCCGTTAGGGATTCCGTCGCCGTCAACGTCCGGATCGTCACCGTTGGGAATGCCGTCACCGTCGATATCGTCGTCCAGTTCGTCAGGGATACCATCGCAGTCGATGTCCCCTGGGCATGGGTCGCCGGGCCCGCTGCCGCAGCTATAGTTGAATGGGTAGTAGCACGTGCAATCCCTGGTGCAAATGTCGTGCGTGCAGGGGTCGCCGTCGTAGCAGGCCGCGGGGCACCGCGTCTGGGCCCAGTACGAC
>JBARRC010000119.1:0-8400 GCA_049644045.1 Phycisphaerae bacterium | reverse complement strand
GGCAGGGTACCAACGGCCGCTATCCCGACAACACTCTACTCGCCCTGGCGGTTGAGCGAGCTCGCGATTATTGGAGGAAAGCTGCGGAGCGCAGTGATGACTATGACAGACGTAGGCAGGCAGACCGGGAGAATACCGAGCCCGCGCGACCCGGTGAGGGGCATGACGACCCCGCGGGGGCTTAGGTGGCTCTCCTTGCCTCGGTGTTGGGCGGGACTCATTTATTCAGCCGGGTCAGGCGAACCGGGCATCCGTTTCTCACGGTTCGCGAGTATCCGTTCGCAGTACCGCCCGGCGTCCCAGTGATATAGAACAGGCCTTTCTCTCATTGATCGGAGACACGACCATGAGCTTCCTACGTGAGTTCAAGGAGTTTGCCGTAAAGGGTAATGCCGTCGACATGGCGGTCGGCATCGTGCTGGGTGCGAGTTTCAACGGTGTTGTCAACTCTATCGTGAACGACATACTCATGCCGCCGATCGGCTTGGCTGTCGGCGGAGTTGAGTTCAGGCACCTTGAGATCGTACTACGCCATGCCAGGACCGTTGCCGATGGGACGGAACTGCCCGCGGTATCGATCCGCTACGGCGCATTGGTGAACACGATAATTGAGTTTCTGATCGTCGCATTCACCGTGTTCTTTGTCGTCAAGGTCATGAATCGAATCATTCGGGCGCGCGAGGACTCACCCGCGTAGCTGGTACAGCGGCTCGCTCAGTTGGACAGGCGGCGCTTGCCCATGTGATGCACCACACTCTCCACGAGAACGTACACCGTGATGGGGAGCGCAAAGCCGGCGATCCCTAGCCGATACCAGCTGAGCGCATTGCTGCGTGTACTGTCCAACACGAGGTAGATCACGTACGCCGCATAGTAGCTCAGAAACAGAAAGCCTTCCCACCGTTCGACGCGGTATCCGGTGAAGAAGATCGGGAGGCAGGCAAGCGCTACAAGCACCATCACGGGAATGTCGAAGACTAGCGCAGTGTGTGAAACTGCTATGCCGCTTGGCGCGACGGCGGCGCTCAACCCCAGCACGACCAGAATATTGAATATATTGCTGCCGACCACATTGCCTACGGCGATATCACGTTCGCCACGGATACTTGCGATCACAGATGTGGCGAGTTCGGGCAGCGAGGTTCCGAACGCGACAATCGTGAGCCCGATCACTAGCTCACTGATCTTGAATAGTCGGGCAAAGGTCACCGCGCCATCCACCAGCCATCGTGCCCCCAGCGTCAGCATCGCGAGCCCAATGATCACAAGGAGTATGTCTCTCGGCCATGTACGCCTCCCGGGATCGATCGCCCGGTCGTCGGTACGCGTTTCGGAGCTTGGGAGTGAAGCGTTGGGTCGCCGCGTCGCGATTATCAGCCAAGCCGTATACACAACGGCGCCACCGAAGAGCGCGATGCCGTCAAACCGGCCGATCGCACCGTCCAAGCCGACAACCAGCACGGCAGCTGAGACGCCCATCATGACCCACAGGTCAAAACGTACAAGGCGGGCGGCCACGGTCAGGGGAACCACAGCCGCAGACGCACCAAGGATTAGAAGTACGTTGCAGATGTTGCTGCCTACCACGTTGCCAAGGCCGACGTCGGCTTGCCCGATGAAGGCGGAACGGACACTCACGGCCAGCTCCGGTGCGCTGGTGCCGAAGGCTACGACTGTCAGGCCAACGACGAGGGGGGTGATTCCCATTGCCCTGGCCAGCCGCGACGCCCCCCTTACCAGCGCCTCAGCCCCTACTATGAGAAGTACAAGTCCGGTGGCAAAAAGTAGGATGGTCAGTAGACTCACGGAAGCATGTCTCCGCAACTCGCGTACCGCAATCCTATTACCAGGCATCCCGTTTTCAAGCCCGGCTGCGCGTCGTTGACGTGGGTCGGGGCCAGGCGCCGCCCTCTTTGAGCCCGGGCGCGAGGCGGCCGACGAGCCAATGCCCGACTGATGAGGGTATACAGAAGCCCGACCATTAACAAGAATATGAGCGTGTGGCACTCGGAGCGGCGTGGGCGCAGGCCGGTGCGTAGCCGGCATGCCTCCGCTGCGTGGCACAGGAGAAGTCACGCCGTCTAGCTCAGCGTTTCGCGTTGCTGGCCCCATGCCGGGTCTTGTGCGATGAAAGCCCATTTGGATGGAGTAGCGCAACGATGTTCACCTGGCTGAAACCCAAGGAAACTGTAAGCGAGGCCGAGACTGAGCAGGGGCTCAGGGCCCTTCTGCTTGACGGGGTCTGCTCCCAAGTCATGGGGGCCTTCACCGGCGGAGCGTTCCTGGTGGCGTTTGCGTTGCTGCTCGGAGCCTCCAACTTTGTCATAGGACTTCTCGCCGCCGTCGGACCGCTGACTCAGCTGCTCCAGATCCCCGCCATCTTCCTCGTGGACCGCACGGGCCTGCGTAAATTCTTGGTGGTGGCAAGTTCGTTCTTCAGCCGACTGTTCTGGCTTGTGGTCGCAGCGCTGCCGTGGATCGCAACTGGGGACCAGCGCATCACGTTGCTGCTGGTCTGTCTGTTTCTTTACTTCGGGCTTGGCACCATTTCGGGCTGCGCGTTCAATTCATGGATGCGCGACCTTATTCCGCAGAAGATCATGGGCAGCTACTTTGGCAAACGCCTGGCCATCGCGACGGCCACAGGGGCTGCTCTAACGATTCTGGCCGGGTTTGCCGTCGAAGTCGGTAAGCGCATGTTTCCGGAGCACCTTCCCGTCTACAGCATTCTGTTCGTCGCTGGCGGAGCAGCCGGCATGGTCGGGGTGTATTTCCTCGCCCGCATCCCGGAACCGAGAATGGTCGTACACACGCCGAAAGGTATTGGTTCAGCGTTGGCCGAGCCATTCCGGGAACCGAATTTCAGGCGACTGTTGATGTTCGTCGGTACGTGGAGCTTCGCCATCAATCTCGCGGCACCGTTCTTCGCCGTGTACATGTTCCAACGGCTCGGGATGTCCATCGCGTTGGTGCTCGTGTTCTCCGTGCTCAGCCAGCTCATCAACGTGCTGTTCTTCCGTCTCTGGGGCCGCCTGGCTGATCGTTTCAGTAACAAGTCCGTGCTAACCGTATCCGGCTCGCTGTTCATCTTCAGTATATTCCTTTGGCCTTTCCTTACGCTGCCTGAGAAACATACGCTGACCATCCCGCTCCTCATCCTGATCCACGTCTTGGCCGGTGTGTCCACGGCGGGTGTTACGCTGTGCTCGGGGAACATTGCTCTCAAAATGGCGCCGACGGGCAGGGCGACATCGTTCCTGGCTGCCAACGCGATCGTGAACGGTGTAGCCGCCACCGTTGCCCCCATTGTAGCCGGTCTAGCAGCAGACTTTTTCGTCAATGAGCATCTCACCCTCTCGCTTCGCTGGTTGAACACGGTTACAGGGGCGACGCGTTTTGACCTGGCGGCGTTTGACCTCGTCGGCCTCGACTACTTGTTCGTGTTTGCGGTCGTATTCGGCCTGTATGCCATGCACCGCCTTCTGGCTGTACGTGAAGAGGGCGAAGTAGAAAAGGGCGTCGTCCTCAACGAATTCTATGGCGAGGTTCGTAAGGCGGTTCGTCACTTGTCCAACGTGGCCGGCCTCCGGCACCTGTATACTTTCCCGTTCGCAAGGATCGAAGAACCGGACAAGTCATCGGGATCGTTGATTGATCCGGCAGGCACTCCCAGCGACAATGACGGTTGAGCCTTCCTATGATCGGCGGTTCGCTCTATATCATGGTTAGTAGGGCAGCGGGCAATGCAAAAGAACTCGACACCAATAGCAGGAGACAATGCTCGCTTCCCGAGCGAGTTGTTCAATCACCTTCTGGTCGGAGTCGGCGGTTCTGATCGGTCCCTCACGGCGCTCCGTTATGCTCTGGAGATCGCCCGACGAACATCTGCCGAGGTCGAGAGTCTGATAGTCGAAGACGTTATCTTATCTTGCAGGCTGTTCCTGGGCCACGGCGACTCGCTCAGGAGGTTCATGGAGGAGGCCGAGCGGTTGGCGGGACTCGCCGGGAACCGCGTCGAGCAGGAAATCCAGCGGATTGCCCGAGAGATCGGATGCCCGGTCGCGATCCAACGAGACCAAGGGCGAGTGGCCGATTGTATGATAGCCGCCAGTGGCCCGGCCTCGTTACTCGTGCTCGGCAAGTATGGCCATCGAACCGAGCACGGTGGGCTTCTGGGGACGAATACTGAGCTGATCGTACGACGTGCGCATAAGCCAGTGCTGCTCACACCAGAACGATTTGCCTGGCCAAGCAGAGTCCTCATAGCCTACGGTGGCAAATCACTGGACGATGCGGTGCTGCGGACCGGTATAACTTGCTCGCAGGCACTTGACCTCCCGATGAAGGTGATCACGATCGAACGGGATGCCGGACACCGGTCATTCCTCTGGGAAAAAGCCAAGAATGAGTTCCCGGAACTGGCGGCTGCCGCAGCATTCGAGCATGATGACGCCGATCCACCGTCTGCGATCGCGCGCCGCACGGCCAACGATACTCTCCTGGTCATGGGTGCGCACGGGCGTTCGAAGCTGCACCGCATGATTCTCGGGAGTGTGACGGCGGCGGTCATGCGGGCTGCTCAGGGGCTTGTACTGCTAACGGCGAAGAGAGAGCAGGACGCAACAACGTAGGTTTCCTCTGAGTGGGTAGCGCAGAGGGGTTTGTACATGTGGATTAGTAGCTGGGACCTGTGAGAAGGAGTTCAGATTATGCTGGAACGACGGAAGTTCGATAGCCCCGAAATCGAGAAGACGGTGGATCGGCAACTGCGGAACTGGGAGATGAGGCGCACCCAGCGGTTGCAGACCGACAAACCGTGTCGACCAGAGGTCGAGGATTTCATCGCGATTTCCCGACAGGTGGGAGCCGGGGCCTCTGAAATAGCCGCCGCTCTGGCTACGCGACTCAAATGGCCGCGGCTCGACAGAGAGGTATTGCAGGCGATGGCCGGACATGATGCGACCCGGCACAGGATCTACGAATCCCTGGACGAACATGATCTGGGCTGGTGGGAAGAGGCCTTCCGCGCGACCATGGATCCGGAGTTCGTTAGGAACGACTACTTTCGGCGGCTCGTCAAGACAACGTTGTCGCTGGCTCGCCAGGGTTCCGCGATCTTCGTCGGGCGTGGGGTCGATTTCATGCTCCCGCCGAATCTGGGCTTCCGAGTCCGAATCGTCGCCCCCATCGCCATGCGCCTGCAGCGGTTCGCCGATCGACACGGAGTGACGTTGACAGAGGCCGGAGACTTGGCGACGAGGATCGATCGAGAGCGCGAAGAGTTTGTGCGGCACCGCTTCCGCGTTGACGTCAATGACCCAACGCGGTGTGATCTGACGCTCAACATGCAGCACTTCTCCGTAGACCAAGCCGTGGAGGCGATTCTGGCCGTGCGCGCCGCAATGAAGGGAAGCGCATCTGAGGTAAAGTGACGATGCCGCACACCCCCGGCACCGCCGTCCTCAGAGAACGTCGGCGATCTCTAGTCCAAGTCGTGGGTGGCACGGTAACGGGGCACATCGACACGCCAACCCTTCTTCGAGCGTATTCGAGCGGCGAGCTCGGTAGCTGATTCCTCCTCGCCGTGTGTAACAAAGACCCGACGCGGTGGCTTGCGAAGATGCCTGAGCCATTTGAGCAGGCCACGCTGGTCTGCATGAGCGGAAAGGCCGTGGATCTGCCGGACTTTCGCCTGGACCGGGTATTCCGCCCCCAGCACGCGGACGACGCGCTCGCCGCTGACGATTCTGCGCCCGAGTGTCCCAGGTGCCTGGTAGCCCGCAAACACGATGCTGCTTTCGCGGCGTGTCAGATTATTCACCAGATGATGCTTGATTCGCCCCGCCGTGCACATTCCCGAGCCGGCAATTATTATGCAGGATCCGCGAATCCGATTGATTGCCTTGGACTCATCCGGACTTCGCACCATTTGCAGACCTGGAAACCTGAACAGCTGACCGTGCGACTCAGACAGCCGGAGTGCCTCCTCATCCATGTATTCGTGATGGCGCTCAAACACTTCCGTTGCCCTCAATGCCATTGGACTGTCAAGAAAGGCGAGCAGGTGTGGAATGCGGTCCTCGCGCACGAGCTCTCCAAGGTAGTACATCAACTCCTGCGCTCGTTCGATCGCGAAGGTCGGAATCAGCACGTTCCCGCCATCCGCAACCGTAGCGTTGATGATCTCGGCGAGCTGACCCTGTACGGCTCCCCAGTCCTCATGCTCGCGATCGCCGTAGGTCGATTCCATGACCACGTAGTCAGCTTGTTCAAACATAGTAGGATCATGCACGATCGGTCGATCCCACTGCCCGATGTCGCCCGAGAAAACGAAGGTGCGTTTCTCCCCGTTCGCGGTCAAGGCGATTTCCACCATCGCAGACCCGAGAATGTGTCCGGCATCGTGATAGGTCACCGTAACTCGGTCGTTGAGGCTCGTGGGCTGGCCATACTCCGCCGGTTGAAACAGAGGCATCGTCGAGTCGACGTCCTCCGATGTGTAGAGTGGGACGACCGGGTGCGGACCTTTTCGCCGTTCACGTTCGTGGCGCCTGCGCTTGAACGCCGCGTCCTCCTCCTGAATTCGGGCGGCGTCGTACAAAACGACCTCGGTTAGATCACATGAAGCGGAAGTCGTTAGTATCCGGCCGGCGAAGCCGTCGCGGACCAACTTGGGGATGAGCCCCGAATGATCTAGGTGGGCGTGCGTAAGCAACACATAATCGAGGGAATCAGGTGCGACCGGGAAATCCTCCCAGTTACGGGAGAGGAACTCCCGCTCCTGGTACATGCCGCAGTCGACCAGCAACCGCAGGCCACCCGCCTCCAGCATGTAGCTGGATCCCGTTACCTGTTGGGCCGCGCCAAGAAAATGCAATCGCATAAGAGACAACTCCCTTTGGGTTGGCATGCTGACTTTCGGCTGGCAGAATCCAAACACCAAAGCTCGGCCAAACCGTCCATATACAACTCTACTAGTGCATACTAGAACACGACTCCCTCAGGTGAACGCTTCCTGTCGATCACCGCTAGCTCGTCAGCCTGCAGGAATTCCTCGCGCGGCATTCCGATCAGCCTGGCAAGTTCAGAAAGAACATCAACCCACGTGCATCGATTAACGAAAAGTAAGCCGTCGATTGTCAACGTGCCACCCTGCCCCAAGAACCCGAGTCCGCAGGTTGTCTCCGCCCCGGTATTTAGAGTCTGAAGAGTGCCTAGGATCGGCTCGGGCCGTGTGTGAGTGACAAACACACGGGCACGCGCGGAGTCGGGATATAACTGCTGTCGAATACCTGCTGCCACAACGTGTTTGTGCTCTCCCTCACTACGAGGAGCGCGGAATCGACCGGGCTCAAGCATGTAAACCACGGAATGAGGTAAACCGCGTTCCTTCAGGCGTGCCGAAGCCTTAAGGACGTGCTCAAGTTGGTAAGCCCCAACCGCCGTCAAGACCACCTTTGAATCGGCCAGCTCGTGACCGGCCCAGTCCAAGCGCAGAGCACCCTGCTCAAGCAACCTTGTGGCCTCATCTGGCGTGAACAGATTCGCGACAGCATCCTGCTTGGGCACAACCACAGTCCAAACTTGTCCTTGGGTCTGGTACGCACCACGTGTCACGACGGCAGCCGTGTTGTAGTCCGGAACAAACATGACCCGGGACACGTCGGAGAGTTCGCCCAGCATGCTCTCGGCCATAGCGGGATCCTGGTGAGACACTTCGTTCTTCGAGTTCTCCCAGGTGTGTGACGTGAGAATCAGCGGCACGGAAAGCCATCCCTGTTTCCGGCCGATTTCGTTGCAGTGGTTCGCGAAGATGATCTCCTGGCGGACGACGCCGTGCATCTTGATCCCGAAGGCCTCATACGTAACGATGATGTTGATGCCCCCCTTGTTCGCCAGGGCGGCGGACGCAACGGCTTCCTCGTTCAGGGCGGTGACCACACCGCCATCGTAGCTCTCGGGAACCCCTCTTTTCGGATCCGTCACCCGAAACTTCAGGTGCTCTAAAGTGCGCAGCATGCGGTTGGAGCGAATCTCATCCGGGTTGCCCACTCTCGGACGAAGGTGCGGGTTGGCTTCGACCACCGCGGTGAACATGGCATCCACAGCCTGCATGGGCGACAGTCTTTGCCATTGTGCGAAGTCCATGCGCTGCTCAGGAACCGGACGCGACACGAGCTTCGGAACCTCGCGCAAACTTACATCACGGTGCCCGAGAGCGTGGTCGCGCTCGCTTGGCCTCCCCGCAACGGCGTGCCGCTGAAGCTTGCCCGTTGCGTCGCGTAGCTCGGTGAGCGGTACCCAGAGTCGTCGAGCGCCCTCCCGAAAATGATTCGCGGCCTCAGGATCTTTATGCGGGTTGGACATTAGGGGTAGATTATGCGCAAGGTTGGTCCCCTC
>JBARRC010000118.1:0-2634 GCA_049644045.1 Phycisphaerae bacterium | reverse complement strand
ACTGCGTCCCCAGCGGCTCGTCCCCGTTGGTCCGGAATATGATTAGTGAGAGACCTTCATGGTTGAACGAACGCTGCCGGTGGTTCAGACGGCCGGCCTGTGCAAGACGTTCAAGGATTTCTGGCGCCGGCCTCGCGTCGAAGCTGTGAAGGATCTCGATCTGCAAATCCAGCCCGGCGAAGTGGTCGGGCTGCTCGGTCCCAACGGCTCGGGCAAGACGACCACCATCAAGATGCTCCTCGGGCTGCTCTACCCGACCAAGGGTCGGATTTCGGTGTTCGGCAAGCCGCCGACCGATGTCTCGGTCAAAGCCCGCATCGGCTTTCTGCCGGAAGAGTCCTATCTCTACCAGTTTCTCGTCGCCCATGAAACGCTCGATTACTACGGCCGCCTGTTCCGGCTGCCCAAACGGGTCCGGCAGGAGCGAACCGATCGGCTCCTCGATATGGTAGGCCTGCGGCACGAGGCCACGCGGCGCATCGGAGAATACAGCAGAGGTATGGCGCGGCGCATCGGGCTTGCCCAGGCGCTGATCAACGATCCGGAGTTCCTGATCCTCGATGAACCGACCTCCGGCCTGGATCCGATCGGCGCACGCCAGATGAAGGACTTGATTCGCGAGCTGGGCCGGAAGGGTAAGACGATTCTGCTGTCAAGCCACATCCTCGCCGACGTGGAGGACGTGTGCGACCGGGTGACGATCCTGTACGGCGGTCAGGAGCGGGCGGCCGGTGATATTCACGAGTTGCTGCGCAAGACCGACCAGACGCAGATTACCACGCCGTCCCTTTCGGAGAAAACGATCGCGCGGCTGCGCGATCTGATCCAGCGATTGGAGAACAAAGACATCATCCGCATCTCCAACCCGCGGGTTCGTCTTGAGGATTTCTTTCTGCGGATCGTAGCCGAGGCGCAGGCGGCGAACATTCGCACCTCGGGTGCACTCGCCGGCGGGGCGCTGCCTGACTTCTTGAAAAAGCCCACCGAATCAACGACGCAGGAGGTCATCGAGTCGCTGGTCACGGCTGCGTCCCGGAAGCTCGAACCCGTGTCAATGGAAGCGCCTGCGCCTGTCAAGCAGGTGTCCGAACCGTCACGCGAGGTGATTGAGCAACTGTTGAAGGTCGGTGCCAAGGAGTCGACCGAGAAGGCTGCGGTCCGGGAGTCGGAGGCTGTGTCGCAGCCAACGCAGCCGGAAAAGCCGGATCGCAGGCGCACGCCGGTCAACGCCGATGCCGAGGTGATCGACGAGCTGCTCGGACGCGCGGAGGAGGAGACCAAGGACACCAGCGAGAGTGAGGCGTGACCAAGACCTGGGCCATCGCGCGTCACATGATCGCCGAAGGCATTCACATGAAGATCGCCCTGGTCTTCCTGGGGCTGATCGGCATGGTCGTGTTGGGGCTGCCGTTCTCCATCTCAGATGACAGCTCACTGACCGGCGCGGTGCAGAGCTTCATGTCGTACGGCCTCAGCGCGACCGGCGTGTTGCTCGGTATGCTGACGATCTTCATGTCACGGTCGCTGGCTGACGATCTGGTTCAACGACAAATCCTGTTGGTGATGACCAAGCCGATCGCGCGGTGGCAATACCTTCTGGGCAAATGGCTCGGAATCACGATCCTCAACGCCGCGTTTCTTGCATGTTCAGGTCTGACGATCTACGGCATGGTGCACTACATCAAACACACGCACCCGCCGATCGACGAGCGGTATGACAAGGCTGAACTGCGTGATGAGGTGCTGGTCGCGCGGCACGCGCAGCCATGCAAACTCCCCGACTTCAAGAGGCCGGCCGAGATGGAATTCGACCGCAACCTGGAAGAGGGGTTCTACGCCAATGTGCCCGACCTCGATCCCAAGAGGGAAAAGGCACGACTTGCGAAGAAATACGAGGCGCGCTGGCGGGTGGTGGGACCGCTGGAAACGCGCGTGCTCGAGTTCGAGAACGTGTTGGTGGACCGGTCACGGGATCAGCAGGTGCAACTGAGGTACAAGACGGAAGTAAGCCAGTTTGCGCCCGATGAGATTCTCCGGGCAATGTGGCGCTTCGGCGATCCTCTGAAAGGGACGCCGGTCTACGACAGGCCGGTCCGGCACGTGGTCGGGCGATATCACACTATCCGTGTACCGGTGGACGCCGTGGCCGAAGACCACACCCTCACCGCCTTTTTCTACAACCGGAACCCGTTTCAAGGGGAGCCCCAATACCGCAACGTCATGGAGTTCCGCAAGTCGGGCGAGGTGGAGCTGTTGTTCGTCGTCGGCTCCTTCGAGGGCAACTTTCTCCGGCTTTTGATCCTGATGATGTGCAAGCTGATGTTTCTTGCGGCCGTGGCGCTGCTTATGACCACGGTGTTTTCGTTTCCGGTTGCCTGCCTGGCCTCGTTTACCTTCTACATACTTGCGGCGGCGCAGCCCTTTCTGGTCGAAGCGATTGACCTCGGCATAGATGACTATTCGTGGTTCGGGCGCCTTCACATAGAGGCACAACTCAAGACGATCCTGGGGGCCCTGTTGAGCGATCTGAGCCGTTTCGATGCCGTGGAGCCGTTCGTCAATGGGCGCAACGTCAGCCTGGCGTGGGTGCTCCTGGCGATCGCCGAACTCGCGATCGTTCGCTCGTGGGCGATG
>JBARRC010000117.1:0-3882 GCA_049644045.1 Phycisphaerae bacterium | reverse complement strand
CCCTGACGTGCCGTCCTGCACATGGCCCGCGATCATGCACAATATCTCCGAAGGAGGCTTTGCATTCTGGTCCAAGCGGCAACTTCGACAGGACGGTTCGGTCTACGTGCGCGAATTCTCAGCGGACAACTCGGCTCCGTGGCTGCCGGCATGCGTGACTCACTGCACGGTAGGGATCAAAGGCTATCTGATCGGTGCCGCGTTTGATCCACCACCAACGTAGCGTGGCGGCTAAACGCTGGATCGGTACGCCCGAGCAGTACGGCGGATAGCGTAGAATGTGTATTATCGGACGTTTCCGCCGGATATCAGTCGCTAACGATGACGCTGTCTGCAAGAATTGCGAAGTACCCGCTGGCGTAAGTCGATCACAAGGCTTAGAATGCCTAGCCTCTGACGCGGAACCACTCGTGGGCCGCGTGGAAAGTGTGGTTTTTGCAGGCAGCGTAAGCTGGAACAGGAGACGAAGTGGTAAAAGTCAGGCCTCGCGGGAACGAGTCGATTCAGCAAATGTTGAAGCGTTTCAAACGCCTTTGCCAGCGCGAAGGGCTTATCCGGGACATGAAGCGACACAGCTACTATGAAAAACCCTCGGAGAGGAAACGCCGGCAAATGCGGAAGTCCGTGCGAAAGGCCGAGAAGGATCAGGAGCCCATCAGATTCTGATTCCGATGGGATGTAGCAACCGGGCGGCAGTGGCTTGCGCTGTCCGGTTTTTCTATGCGCACACCACGCCCCGTAGAGTGCCACATGGCAACTAAGAGCGTCCTTCACGGAGACAGGCGAGCATGATCGAACAGAAGACGGCCCTGGTCACGGGCGGATCACGCGGCATCGGGCGGGCAATCTGCGTGGAACTCGCCAAGGCCGGCTACGCAATCCTCATCAACTTCAACGAGCATCTCGGTGCGGCCGAGGAGACCCGTCAAACGATTGAAACGATCGGCGTGCCGGTTGATATCTGCCAGGCCGATGTCACTGCGGAATCCCACCGGGACCTGCTCGTCCAATTCACGATGGAGCGCTTCGGACGCATCGATCTTCTGGTCAACAACGCCGGCATCGCCCCTGAAGTCCGCAAGGATATCCTGGACACCGACGAGGAAAGCTTCGATGCAATCCTGAGTGCCAACCTTCGCGCCCCCTATTTCCTGACCCAGCGGGTAGCCCGCCGGATGATCGGCCTGATCGAGTCGAAGGAGATTGATCGCGCTGCCATTGTCAACATCTCGTCACTGAGGTCGTACACCACCGCCAAGAATTACGGGGAGTACTGCGTCAGCAAGGCCGGCTTGAGTATGGTAACCAAGCTCTTTGCGGTTCGGCTGGCCGAATTCGGAATCAACGTCTACGAGATCAGCCCGGGCCTCATCGAGACCGACATGACCCTGGTCGAGTCCGTGCGCGACTACTACAACGCCAAACTCGCCGAGGGCATGGCCCCGATCAACCGCTGGGGCAGACCCGAAGAGGTCGCGCTCGCCGTTGCGGCCATTGCCAAAGGCCACTTCCCCTTCAGCACCGGCACCGTCTTTCACACCGACGGCGGCTTCCACCTGCGCGAGCTGTAGTGCCGTATTTCACACGTGCCATCACTATCTGAGCCGCAGGCTTTAGCCTGCGCGGTCATCCGCGCGGGCTTCGAGCCTGCGGCTCGTCTTGTGCTTCGCCGGACGCCCTGGGTCTGTGACAGAATCGGCGGGGCCACGTTCCACACAGTGGAATCGCCGATTTGGAGCGGAAACACCCATAACGCGGGTGCGACTGGTCCGCTCCCTTACGGTCGCGGCTCTGATCGGGACCTGCTCGTCCGCTCCCTTACGGTCGCGGTTCTGATCGGGCACGCCACTCCCGCCGGAAGTGTCACGGACCCGGACGCCCTTAGCTAATGAGGATTCCGCTTTGGGGGGATTAGTGGAATGCATTACTCGTCTCGACAATCGCCAGGAGCTTCTTGTTGAATCGGATCCGGTGTGGTTCCGATATTACTTGGTACTCAGAACGTCTATGGCTCAAGCCCATGGAGTCCGAAAACAATGCCTGGTGGTCAACACGGATTGAACGTCGGAGTTATCGGGTGTGGGCACTGGGGACCGAATCACGTTCGCGTGTTCTGCGAGCTCGATCGTTGCCAGATGATTGCGTGTGCGGATATCAAACCCTCGCGGTTAGACCATATTCGCCAACGCTTTCCCCGGGTTCGCACTACCACCGACTACCACGAGCTGCTTCGTGACGACCGGATTGGCGCCGTGGTGATCGCCACCCCCACAGGGACTCATGCGGCCATCACCCGCGATGCGCTGGAAGCGGGCAAGCATGTGCTGGCCGAAAAGCCGCTCTGCACGGCCAGCGAGGACGCACGTGAGCTGGCGGCGCTCGCCGAGACGACCGGGTTGGTCCTGATGGTCGGCCACGTGTTCCTGTTCAATAACGGCATTATCAACCTTCGGGAACTCATCTCACACGGGGAGCTGGGTCGCGTTCATTACCTCGATGCGGTTCGGACGAACCTGGGGCCGGTGCGCGGCGATGTGAACGCGTTGTACGATCTCGGCACCCATGACATCAGTATTTTCAACTATCTTCTGGGAGCAACGCCGGTCGCAGTCTCGGCCTGCGGGAGTTGTATCTCACAAAAGACGATCGAGGACGTCTGCTTCGTCACGCTGAAGTACCCGGACGGCACGCTGGGCCACATCCATGTAAGCTGGCTCAACCCGCGCAAGGTTCGTACGTTGACCGTGGTCGGCCAACGGAAGATGGCGCATTGGGATGATGTCAATCCTTCCGACACGTTGCGTTTGTATGACAAAGGGCTCGACGAGCCGCCTTACTATGACTCCTTCGGCGAGTTTCAATACCTGCTCCGCAACTCCGATGTCCACATACCCGCGATCCGGCGCACCGAGCCCTTGCATAACCAGGCGGAAGCGTTCGTCGATTGGGTGCTTACGGGCACACCGCGCGGACCCGACGCGTTGGATGGTCTGAACGTAGCGAAGGTGCTGGAGGCGGCTACGCGATCGATGCAAAGCGGCGGGGTGATGTGCCCTGTCGACATCGAAGCGCCCACGGTTTCGAACGTATTCGTTCATCCGACTGCCATCTGTGAGTCGCGGGACGTAGGTGAAGGCACCCGATTATGGGCTTTTTCCCATGTGCTTGACGGCGCAGCGATTGGTTGTGACTGCAATATCTGCGATCACGCTTATGTCGAGGGTGGGGCACGGATTGGTGATGGCGTCACTATCAAGAACCATGTCATGGTCTGGGATGGTGTGACCATCGAAGACAGTGTGTTCATCGGTCCAGGGGTGGTATTCACAAACGACCGCTATCCGAGGAGTAGGCGTATGCCGGAGGTCTCGCAGTGCCATCAGCGTCGCGAGGACTGGCTGACGTCCACGGTGGTTCGACGCGGCGCTTCGATTGGGGCGGGGGCCGTCATTCTTCCCGGTGTAGCCATTGGGAGGTACGCCGGCGTCGGTGCCGGTGCTGTGGTGACGCGCGATGTTCCCGACCATCGCCTCGTTGTGGGGAATCCCGCGCGAGAGGTGGGGTGGATGTGCGCATGCGGGACACCATTGTACGATCAGACTACCTGCCCGCGGTGTCATCAGTGCCTCCCAACAACCGAACATGCTCTTGCCGTAGTGGAGTAGCGTGATGTACAAGGGTCGGAAGGTCATCGCGCTGATCCCCGCCCACAACGAGGAGACCAAAGTCGGCCGGGTCGTCGAGCGCATCGATCATGCGCTGGTGGACACCGTTTTGGTGATCGACGACGCCTCGAGTGACGCGACGGTGGCGGCGGCAACCGCGAAGGGTGCTGAGGTCATATCCACGTGTCACAGGGCAGGCGTCGGGGCGACCCTGCGG
>JBARRC010000116.1:0-2910 GCA_049644045.1 Phycisphaerae bacterium | reverse complement strand
CTGTTGCCGTGCACCAAGCTCATTGATGAGTGTATTGTAGTCCTTCCGCTCCGCCCGGGCGACGATCGACTCCACCTCGAGCTCGCGTGATTCAGCCGATTCGAAGCTCGGACCGATCTGGTCATACGAGGTTTCGAGCTGGCGCACGGCAAGGTTCACGTCGAGAATCACATCCTCGAACACCCGTCGCAGTTGGGCGACAGCCTGGGCGTGCTGAAGCTGCGCCAGACGGTGGGCGGCTCGCGGCCCGCGGTTGCCAATGGGCACTTCCAACTCGACTCCCACATAATACTCGATGAATTTCCTGCGGGTGACCTCATCGAACGACTTGTCGGCCGTTCCGGCCAATCCATCAAAGGTCGTGCGGAAGGTCAGATCAAAACGTGGCAGTTCGGCGTTCTTGGCCCGACCCACCATGATCTTCGCCTTGGCGATCTGGAGTTCCTGTTCCTTGATTTCCGTTCTGTGGTCCAGGGCGCTTTGCACCTCGGCCAACCGATCCACGACGATAGGTTCCAGATGCGGAAAGTTCTCCAGAATGATTTCCGTGTCGTCGGCGAGGTTGATGTTCGGATCATTCATCAGGGCGATCAGCCCATCTTCGGCGTCGAACACATTGTCGCGGCGGCGGACGAAATCCGTCCGGGCCTGATCCAGATCCGCCTTGGTGGCGGCAATCTGCACCGGTCTGATGTCAAAGTCCTTCCGGGCAACGAGGTACTCGTAGATGGCCTCAAAGTCCGCAAGCAACCGAGCGGTGATGACAACGTCGCAGCGCGCCTGGACCAGCCGCCAGTAATACTCCTCAACCCGGCGCAAGATGTCACGGACCTGGCGTTGGAAGGCCAGATCACTGATCCGGCGGTCCGTCCTGCTGATAAGAATCAGCGAGCGGTTGAAGTCGATCCCGAAATTCCGGAGGATCGGCTGCCGGAATTCACCGATGAACTTGCTCACGTACTCGGGGTTGATCTCCTGATACGCGAACGCCTGGTTGGTTCGCTGAAACTGGTATTGACCGCTGACCTGCATGCCCGAGGGAAGCAGCTTGCGAATCCCGCTGTTGATCTGCAGGAAATCCATTTTCTGGGCCATAAGCTGCGACCCCGTCGGCCGATCGACGTGGTTCTTTACGAGATTGGTGAAAAAGACCGCGTCAAACGCCGCCTCGGCCTCCACCACCCGTGTGGTCTCGATCGCCGGGTTGTAGCTGAGCGTCTCGATCGTGTAGTTGTTGGCCAGGGTACGGTGGATGACGTCTTCCAGGGTCAAGCGCACCTGCTGTGTCCGATGGATCGTGTCGATCCGCTCGAGCACGCGCGTGCAGTAATTGGCGCGGGTCTGGTCGTTGGCTTGCTCGGCGCGCTCACGCTCCTTGAGTGCTTTTTCTCTGGCGAGTTCCGGGTCCGGCACGTGCCACGCCAACCGCTCCGGTGGTATGGTCGGCTCGCCACCAGGCTCGCCGTTCGGGGCGTTCGTATCCTCACCCTGCTCCTGTGTTGCGGCGTTACTTGCAGCCACCATGTTAGCGGGTGGTCCCGTCGCAGGCGGCGATGCCGCCGATCCCGCATCGACCAGAACACCCATCCCGACAAAGAGCAGAAACGTCAATCTACAAGCCGGTTTGCATCGGATCATGATCTTGCGCTTCCCTTGGGGTCGCCCCCATGCCGAAGGTCGAGTTCCAACTACGAAGACCCGTCGGATCGTCGATCCGCCCAATCCGCGCCGCAACACCCTGTGGATCGACAGGCCCATGCTATCAGCAGCCTTGGTCGTACGTCAATTCAAAGATCGAATGCGAACGACAAGTTTTGACGACCAGGTGGACCGAACAGCAACACTCGGATACCTTAGAGCCTGTCCCAAAACCTTTGTGGGACCGGCTTTCCAGCCGGTCAAAGCAGTGAGGAGACCAGTTTGGGGATAGGCTCTTAATACCGGGTTTCGGGGTCCGGCACCATGCGAAGGTTTTTTGTACAACCACTCGATGATCTGGCATCCTGCCTGAACCGCCTGGTGGATGGCGGTCGACCCGGCAGGTCGATGTGCTTGGCGCTTGTGGCGATGGTCATTACGTGGTTCCTCTACGTGCCGGTTCACGAGCTGTTGCACGTGGCGGGTTGTGTTGTCACCGGGGGCACGGTCAGCGAGCTGGAGGTATCGCCGCAATACGGCGGCGCACTGCTGGCCCGGTGGTTTCCATTCGTTGTTTCCGGTGGCGAATACGCCGGCCGACTCTCGGGCTTCGACACGAAAGGCTCCGATCTGATCTACCTGGCCACGGACTTCGGCCCCTTCGTTCTTACGGTCCTGTTCGGCGTGCCGCTCTTGCGGGCGTGCGCGAGGCGGCGGCGACCGATCCTCTTCGGGATCGGAGTGGTCGTCGGACTCGCACCGTTCTACAACCTGATCGGCGATTACTATGAAATGGGCTCGGTCGTCACCACGCGAACCGTCACCCTGCTGCGCGGCGGCGTAACGCCCATCGCCTTTGAGGGCATCCGGTCGGACGACATCTTCAAGCTGGTCGGCAATATATGCACCCAGCCGGGAGAGCTTGCGTTGAACAGCCCGTCCGCTATTGCAGCCGGCGCTGGGCTGATCTGCATCTCATTCATCGTAGCCGTGGTACTCGCACTGGCGACCTACGCCCTGGGAGACTGCTTTGCGAGAATCTTGTTTCGTCCAGGTGCGAAGGCCAAATGCTCGGAAGCGGTTCGCTAATCGCAGACCCACCCCCTGACGCCGGTGTCCGGACAAGCACGGGTGCGGCCATTCTCTGTGGCACATGCGAATAATTTGTGTCGTTCTGTAGCGGCCGGCGTCCCCGCCGGCCGTCGTACGCAATAGCACATTCCCGAGAAAACGGCCTTCGAGGACGCAGGAAACGGCCTGCGGGGACGCAGG
>JBARRC010000115.1:0-14522 GCA_049644045.1 Phycisphaerae bacterium | reverse complement strand
GTAGAAAACGCACGGATCATTCACAAACAGACGGTTCAGGTCGGCGATCAGTCGATCGGTTTCCGCTTGGGGGATGTGGCCGGCGGTAAAATCCTTCATCAACCCGTCGCTGATCCTGACGAAGTTGCAGCGGAAGATGAGTTCGTCGGGGCCGGCGGTCAGTCCTTGTGCGGCTGCCTCGATCGGAGCCCGACCCGAATAATACACGTCGGGATCGTAACCCAGTAGTGACAGCGTCGCGACATCGGTTCCGGGCGTGTAACCGGCTGGGACCGTGACGACCAACCCCAGACGGCCATGCGTGGAGACCCAATCGATATTGGGGATATTGGCGGCCTCAAGCGGCGTGCGTCCGCCAAGCTGCGCGAGCGGCTCATCCGCAGCACCGTCGGGTAGAATGATCGCGTATTTCATCGCGTATGTTGACCGACTGGAAAGTCGGTCCCACAGATAGAAAGTCGGTTCCGCAGGTTTCGTCAGACGGTAGTGTCCGCCTCAGCCGACGCCCACTTGTGCGGAACGCTCAGCGGGCGATGCGGCCGCACCCAACGCCTGCTCGAGATCGGCCACGATATCATCAGCGTTCTCGATGCCGATGGACAAGCGCACAAGCCCGTCAGTGATATGCGCGCGCCGTCGAGCCTCCGGCCCCATGGAGGCGTGGGTCATGCCGGCCGGGTGTTGAATCAGCGTTTCCACACCACCCAGACTCACGGCCAGCGTACATAGCTTGACCGTGTTCATCAGTTTCCTACCCGCTTCCATGCCGCCTTTCAAACCAAAGCTGATCATCCCACCGGGTCCGGACATCTGCTTTCGCCCGAGTTCATACTGCGGATGGCTCTCCAGCCCGGGGTATCGAACCCATTCCACGGCGGGGTGTCCGGCGAGGAACTCGGCCACCTCTTGCGCGTTTTCGCAGTGTTTTTTCATCCGCAGTGCCAGCGTCTTGACCCCGCGATGAACGAGAAACGATTCAAATGGCGGTAGCACACCGCCCAGATGGTTCAGAAGTTTACGGAACGCGGCGTAACGCTTCTCGTCCTTGACAACGACCATACCGCCTACGACGTCAGCGTGGCCGTTCAGGAATTTCGTCAGGCTATGAACGACGACATCGACGCCCCAGCGAAACGGCTGCTGGAGGATCGGACTCATAAACGTGTTGTCCACGACCACCAAAGCCCCCCGCTCGTGGGCAAGCCGACAGACCGCTTCGAGGTCGGTGATCACCAGTGTCGGGTTCCCCGGCGTCTCGATGTAAACGACCTTCGTGTTCGGGCGCATGGCTCGCTCGATGGTATCAAGGTCAGACGTGTCAACGACGGTTGGTTCGATGCCATACCGGGTTAAGACCGTTTCGACGAGTGTACACGTAGGCCCGTACACGGCATCGCTGCAGATCATGTGATCGCCCGTTTGCAGAAGCCCCGTAAGCGCCGTGTGGATCGCAGCCATCCCGCTACCGCAGGCCAGCCCACCGTACCCCCCTTCGAGAGCGGCGATGCACTTTTCGAGGGCTTCAACGGTGGGATTGCCCATCCGCGAATAGATGTACCCACGCTCCTCACCGGCAAAGAGGGCCGCTCCGTGCTCGGCGCTCGTAAAGGAAAAGGTCGAGGTCTGGTAGATCGGAGGAACAACCGGACCGAACTGGTACGGCTCGACCCCCGCATGGACAGCCAGGGTTTCCGGCGACGCTTTGTCATGACGTACCATAGGTTGGATCCTTTGTCAGTGTTTGATGGAAATCTAAGCGTTACTCTACCGTGATGTCCGCTTCCCGAACAGGGCGCGATCTTGCATTTGCTCCACGTTTCCCTCATTGAACCCCCAGAGCAAAACGCGTGCCGAACGAGGAATTCCCCAGGTACGCCGCACCAGACAGCGGCCTGCCTCGCCCCGGTATGCAGTCCCACGACTGGTGCGGTTCGCGGATTCCCGCAGCGCGCAAGCCTACGGATCGCAAACCGGGGGCCTCATCTGGTCGTCCGGGAACGGTGGACAAAGCGTCCGCCCGCTAGTTGCCGGACCATGCCCTTGAGCTGCAGCGAGGTGAGCACCGACATGACGCGGGCCGCGCCAAGGCCGGTCGTGGAAACGATCCTGTCGGCCTCCTCAATACCATTGATGATGGCGTCCAGCACCGCCCGCTCGTGGGTTGTCAGGTTGGGTACCGCTGGCGATGTGGCTGCTCGCTTCTCCTCGCACGGAGGCACAGTCGCCGACGCATCACGACGCATGATCTCACCGACGTCACGGAGTTCATCGAGCACGTCTTCGAGGCACGTAACCAGCTTCGCCTGCCCGTCGCGGATCAGGCCGTTGACGCCGGCTGTGAACTCCGCCCGATCCACCCGCCCGGGTAGCGCGAACACCTCGCGATTGTACTCGGAGGCGAGCCTGGCTGTGATGAGTGCCCCGCTCCTCTTGCCCCCTTCAATGACGATGACTCCCAAGGACAGTCCAGCGATGATGCGGTTACGCCTGGGGAAGCTCTCAGGCGTGGGCTGGGCATCGACGGGCACTTCGCTCACTACGGCCCCTGCGGCTGCGATCTGCTTCGCCAGCGATTCATGCTCGGGTGGGTAGACCGTGGCCAGACCATTGCCGAGCACCGCGATGGTCCGCCCGCCGCCCCGCAGCGCGCCGCCATGCGCGTAACCGTCGATACCTCGTGCGAGACCGGAAACGACAGTGAATCCGGCGCTCCCCAGCATTTCGCCAAACCGGACGGCCTGCTCACGACCGTAATGTGAGCAGCGCCTCGTTCCCACGATTGCGATTGCGACACTGTCGGTGGGTGTGAGCCGTCCGCGGAGATAGAGGCAGATTGGTGGGTCTGGAATGTTCCGCAATGGCGGC
The DNA here is from genome assembly GCA_049644045.1 of Phycisphaerae bacterium. Classification (GTDB taxonomy): domain Bacteria; phylum Planctomycetota; class Phycisphaerae; order UBA1845; family UBA1845. The sequence goes on along the minus strand of JBARRC010000115.1, from coordinate 11,657 downwards.
GGGTAATCCGTTTCCTCCATACACACGATGCGCAGGCCACAGGCGGCGGCCCGCTCGATCTCCCGGTCCACCAGACCATCACTGCGCGATCGAAAAATCGACTCAGCCACACGCGGGCCGACCCCGTCAACGCGCGATAACTCCGATATCGACGCAGACAGCACGGCGTCGATCGAGCCGAAATGAGCCATGAGGTTGCGCAGTCGAATCGGCCCCACGTCCGTCGTGAGCTGCAGTTGAAGGTATCGATGCGCAATGTCAGAGGTGAACACATTCACGTCACTGTCTGTCATAGTGGTTCGTGCTTACTGAAGACCGTACGTGAAATGTAGCCGCAACAGCTCATCAACGCCAGTGGATCATGTCGAGTCCAGCGATTCGGATGTGACCATATTTTGTGGCATCGTGTCATTCTGTCGTCCTACTGAGATCGTAGCGGTCTGCGTCCTCGCAGGCCGTTTTCCCGGGCAAGTGCTATTGCGTACGACGGCCGGCGAGGACGCCGGCCGCTACAGAGCGACCCGAAGATGCGGCTTCGCCGCAGGATTCTGTGAGGCATAGCTTGAAATCACGGGGGTTTGGGGACTGGCCACCAAGGAGGACCGAAAGACCGCCCACAGATTCTGCGGAAGAGCCCTTATGTTCGTCTTGCTTTACAAGAGGCCAGGTTGTCGTCGACCTCCCAGGCTGAGAGGGAACAACTGTTGACGGACTATAAGCTATTTCCAGGAAAGGGGTTAAAAAAACTGTCGTTGCGGCTAACCAAGTTGCTTTCACGTTGTCAACTATTTCAGACGTTTGGCTATCTACTGATGTTGGGCTATACTCGATCAGAAAGGAGGCCACATCATGATCTGGAGTAAGGCGAAAAGGGTGCTTGCGGCGTTGGCATTCGCTGGTATCCCGCTGATTACCACCGGATCCTGTAATCCGTACAGCGGGACGCTTGATTTCTACCGCGACGACGACTATGACGACTTGGGTTTCTTCGATGTGTTCATCGAAGACGACTACTACTATGACGACTGGTACTACGACGACTGCTGCTACGACGACTATTATTACGAGGAAATCATCTATTACCCTTGAGCATGTCCGCGCTACGCCCGGACATGCCACCCAACCGCAAAGGCGACAAACGGGAGATCTCGGACGATATTGAAGCAAGTGCTAGAATTGGCGTTCGGCGTAGCAACGTATGTTCCCGGCGTATATCGTTTGCGCGGAGTACGAACCGGTGGAACGATCTCCGCTCGCTATTGCTATTCCGTTTGGTTAAGGCATTTGACTATGGCTCATCGGCATGGACTTCTGAGCGAATTGCCAGCCGTGGTCGCCGAGCTCGGGCCGGGAGATTCGTTGGGGATACTGTTGGCCGCCTTGATTTCGGGGGTAGAGACGGGCTATGCATTCGATGTAGTGGAATATGCAAACAACCGTAGGAATGTGGAAGTATTTGATCAACTGACAATGATGTTCAGGCAACGCGAGGACATACCGGGTGAAATCGAGTTTCCACGAGTGAGCCCGTGCCTCGAATCATACGATTTCCCTTCGAGCATTCTTACGGAAGCACATCTTAGACGAGTGTTGGATGAGGCCCGACTGGAATCCATAAGGGAGGCGGTTCTGAACATCGGCGAGAGCGATGACCGTTTGGCCCCCATCTCCTACGTCGTTCCCTGGCATGATTCCACGCTCCGGGCCGAGGGCGAGCTCGACATGGTTTACTCCCAGGCGGTGTTGGAGCACGTCGATAATCTACCCATGACATATCAAGCGTGCCATGACAGCCTTAAACCCGGTGGTATCATGTCCCACCAGATCGATTTCAAATGTCATGGGTGCGCGAGCAAGTGGAATGGACACTGGGGGATATCGGATTTCAGATGGAAGCTACTGCGGGGGAAGCGTCCGTACCTGCTGAATCGGCAGCCTCACTCGGCTCACCTGAAGCTGTTGAGTGAATGCAACTTTGAGATCGTATGTGACATGATCACGAAGGACGAGACCGGGATTAAGCGCGAGGACCTTGCCTCGAGCTTCAGCGATATCTCAGATGACGACGTAGTAACAACCGGCGCGTTTATTCAAGCCACCAGGAAAACGTCTTGAAGATACGTTCATGAACCGGTGAAACCGTTTTCAAAGAGGCCGAAATCGGCGAGGTCCACGTCATTGTCCACATCCAAATCGGCGCACTCGCACTCCGGTTCGATCGGGCCGCCGTTCGGGCCGGTAATGCAGTCATAGAACACGGCGTAGTCGGCAAGATCCACCTTCCCGTCGCCCGTGCAGTCGCCAGCCACGCTGGTTGTGAGCAGATCAAAGGCCATGTGTACTTCGGAGGGCGGCGCGGACGGGGTATCGGGGCAGAGCCACGGTTGCTTCTCCCAGTCGCCGTAGTCCCAGCAATCGTCCGGCGTATGTGGCACGCACGGGCCGATAATCCTGCCGGTGCAGGCCTCTTCCATCGGGTCGTAACCCGAAGCCAAACCCGGGCTCGTGTGCCATCCCCAGAAATGCCCGTCCGGCGTGTTCGGTGATGGCAGGTGACCGGTGTATTCCATCACGCATGGGGCCACGGTGGACACCCACCGAACGCCGACGACCGCCTGGATGTCCAGCCAGTACCGATAGCCGTGCTCCTCCAGGAACGCATGCCGATGGGCGGGAGACTCACCGTTGCGCGGATCGGCCTCCGAGCAGACCAGGCAGCACCTGTCCAGATCGATCTGGTACACGTAAAGCCCATGACCGAAGCAGTCTCCCATATCGATCCCCATGATGGTCACCGCATCGGCAGGCGCGAAGTAGACGCCGAGCACTGTGGGAACATCGCTGGGCATAGCCTCCGGCGGGCAGACACCGTCCGGGTCTGGATGGTGGAAGCTGATCAACCAGCCGTCCACAACGTGCAACTCGTCCGGCGTAGGATAGTCCGGCGCGTACTGCTCATCCCAGTAGCTACCCCACCAGCGAACCGCCTCGATCGGCCGGCCATCCGAGACGAAATCATCGGCTACCACCTTGTTGACCTCGTGCGGACCGACCGTGACCCTAAAGGCCATGTCGCTGTAGGAGGGCGGGTCAGTCGGCCACTCGATGGTGTGCCACGGTCCGCCGTTGAGCCGCTCAGCGGCTACACACGGGTCGGTTATCATCGGGCCTCTGCCCGCTTCCTGCCACCGCCACAGCGCCGGATCCGCCGGGTCCACAGCATGCGCTTCGAGGTCGAAGAAATAGGGCATGTCCGACACCTGCGGGCGCGGCCAAGGCACCTCCAATCTGTAGAAATAAATCATGCTCCCATCAATGTTGAACATGCCCGTCGCCGTCTCGTTCACAACGCTGAACGGAACGGCCATTGACCACAGTTCCAGGCCGGGTAAGCACCACGGAACTTGCGGAGCGGCTACGTGGAGGCTGAGATGGAACTCATTGATCCCGGAACCTCTGATTTCCTCGTGCAGAGCGTCCAGTTCGTAGTTCCCATACCAACCGAAGCGGATCACGTCTCCATCCCCGCACGTCCAAGCGTCCGCCAGCGTGATCCAGTTGTAGTCGCCATCGTCGTCTTCCCAGTCGTGCGCACGCAGCCCGGGCAGACTTGGATCGGGGTCTTGCCACCACGGGCAGACGGGCGACATCTCGTACCACCACAGATCTGAGGGGGCATCGAACCCTTCACCGCCGTCATGCGGAAGCTGAGACCACTTGGGCACAAGCGGGGGCCTCGTTGTCAACCTGAAGGCCGTGTCCCAGGAATCCTCCGGCGTAGGCCACCAGATCGGCTGGCCGTCGATGTAGGTGCTTCCTACCACAGGATTCGTGGGGTCCCAAATTTTCACCGCATCCTCCGGAGCCGGGGAATTCAGAGCACGTGGACGCGTCTTCCAACCCCACGGGTATGTCACGACCGTGTCCGCAGGATAGACGGCTGCGATGCTGACCCAGTAGATGTTTTCCCCGAAACCCTGATAGAACCAATCGTCGTTGTCCAGGGAGTGCTCGAACTTGAAGCAGGCCTCCGGTGGTGCCATCGGATTGCGCAGGTCGAAGTCCCAACTACGCGGGTCGAAGTCCCAACCGGCGAATTCGACCGTGACATCCTCAACGGTCGTCTCCCACAGCACGACGTCTGGATGACTGAATCGGTTATCCGGGCCGGCCGGCTCGTCCGTCCAAATCGCGATGTGGAACCCGAACCGATCTGGCAGCATCGGCGGAGTCGGTTCACCCCATCCAATGAACGAGCCCCACCAGTGAATGCCGGTGACCGGCCGCCCACTGGTACAAACCCAATCGTCGGCGACGATCTGGGTATCAGCGATGTTGTCGCCATACACCGAGAACTCATTCCACCCGTGATAGGCATTCTCCGGAACGTAGGGCTCCGGCGGCTGTGACCACTTGATGTACAACTCGCCGTAGAAGGTTGAGGTCACGCCGAAGGCCAGGTCGCTGTAGCTCGGCGGGATCGTGGGCCAGACGATGGATTCCCAGGGCGCGGGGGCGAAGGGGTAGGACTTCCCAGCCGCCGGGCAGATGATCGGTAATGTGCCCCGTTCCGCCTCCTGCCATCGCCAGTAGGGTGGATCTATCGGGTCAACCGAGATCGCCGTAATATCGAGCCAGTACACATCACCTTCGTGCTGTTCGAACGGCTGCGGCAGCACGTATTTATACCGATAGATCGGGCTACCTTCGTTGTTCACCAATCCCGTGGGTTGCTCCATCGTGGCGATGAACGGAACATCGATCCCCCGGATTTCCGGGTCTCGCGGCAGGCACCACGGGTCGCTCGGAGCATTCGCGTGGATGCTGAGGTGGAAGTGTTGGATGCCGGATCCTCTGATCTCCTGGCCCGGATAGTCAAGCTCATAGTTCCCGTACCAGTACAGGTCCGTCACGTCTCCGCCCTGGCACCGCCACTGATCCGCCAGAACAACCCCGTGATAGGGCTCCGCCCAGTCATGGGCGTGCAGCCCGGGCCAATGCGGGTCGGGCGGCTGCACTTGTTTGGTCGTAGAGAGCGCAGACCTGGCGGTCAGTTCGAAGGCCATATCCCAGGAACGGTCGGGCCCGGGCCAATGGATCGGCCCGCCTCCGCCGATATCCTCCCAGGTGGTGCCCGGCGGGGTGTACATCATCTCAGGATTCGGCATGATGACCGCTTCATCCGGTGCCTGCGAACTCGGGTCGCGCGGACGCGTCTTCCAACCCCAAGGGTTGGGACCCGGCTCCATCCCACAATAACCGGCCCCGATGCTGATCCAGTAGATATTCTCGCCGGACTGCTGGTGGAAGTACTCCGACGGGTCGAGATGATAGTCGAACCGAAAGGCTGCTTCATATTCGCCCGTTCTCGGATCGTAGTCCCACCCGGCGAAGTGCCACGTGTAGTCCACGGCAAAGATCTCGTGAATCACCGTGCCCGGGTGGCTGAACGGCTCGTCGAAGCCGGCCGGCACATCCGTCCAAAAGAAAAAGTGGAAGTGGTCGAAGGGCTCCGGCGGAGGGTACGTCCTTCTCCACCCTTTGAACGACCCCCACCAGTGGATGGCTGCCACCGGATCGTCAGTGTCGCAGGACCAATCGTCGGCGACAAGCGTGTGGCAGCATGCCGAGAATTCGTTCCATCCGTAGAAGACGTTGTCCGGATAGGCCGGCTCCGGGGGTTGATCCCACTTGTAGTTCGACTCGATCTCGCCAACGGGCGATGCAGCCAACACCGCCGCCGGCATGAACATTCCCCAAACAACCATGATCCTCTGCAGGACCTTGTTTCTCTTGCGTTCAACATGTAGCAGGATTGAAGACGGTACAACTACTACTGGTTTTGGAACTGTCATGACGGTTTTCCCCAAGGCTTGAAAAACGAGCGTTAAGACGCTTAAGCATCCGCCGCCTGAACATCCATCTTTGACGGACGGCGCCGGCCCCTACCCCCCCCAGGCCGATCGCACGGCGATCTGCTCGGAACTGCGAACACGTGCTCGACGCACCTCTGCCCGGTGAACGTCCAATAACCACATGCATATTTCAGCTTACTACAAATCCGCGCCTGATGCAAGTCGCCTTTCGGCGCTGCTCCAGCGGGTGCATGACCGTTTATGCGGCGAGCCTTTCGCAAGTGGGGGGTGCATCCCATTTGGGGTGGCACGGTCTGGCCCGCCGTAGGCGGGACAGGCCGTGAGAGCATCCAACCACGGCCTCGCTGCGCGAGACCGTGCCACACGTCGCAGATTCGCCACCTTCTCTGGGATGCACCCGCAAGTGAGGGAGCTTCCCGTTTTTTCTTGGCACGCGGGCGGCGGTTTGGTATTATGGGGCATGATGTCTGAGGGCATGCTGGGGGAGGAGGGCCTCTCGGCGTCGTGGAGGAACAGCGGGAGGGTCCAACCGGCTTGGGGTGGCCGGAGCGAGCGAGGGAGAAATGAAGGCACCCCGCAACCGCAGAACTGATCAGGCGCACGGTGTGCGCGCTTCTTGCGGCGGGGGGCACACGCCTCAAAAGCGCAGTTGCAGGGCGGGTGGCCCCGCCCAGTCGAATTCGGCGTCGGTGGCTCGCCAGCACTTCTGCTGTTCTCCGTACGTTTTTGCACAACCATTGTCATTCGCATCCTGCTGGGTCGGCGCTACGCCCGCTCGTTCCAGTTGCAATCAGGAGCTATAGGGCTTCGGTGCGCGCCTGCGCCGTGAGGTACCGGCTATTGTTCGTGAATACTCTCTGACGGCATTGGAGGTAAGGACATGAGCATGTTCCGGCAAACTAAGAGATCGGCATTCGTACCTGGTGATCGTAATGAGGAAGGCGAACCCGTTACGGGTTCAAGCAACGCCCGCAAGATGTTTCACTGGTTTACTCTGGTGTCCTTTTGCGCCGCTGCCGCGTCACCCCTGGAAGCCCAGACGTTTGAGTGGGCCAAATCGGCTGGCGGGACGGATCCTGACGGGGGCAGCGGCATTGCCGTCGACGCCTCGGGGAACAGCTACGTGACGGGGGGTTTTCATGGCACCGCAACGTTCGGACCCTTCACGCTGACCAGCGCTGGGGATCAGGACGTTTTCGTAGCCAAGTACGACACTGCGGGCAGCGTCGCGTGGGCCGAATCGGCGGGCGGGACAAGTTCCGAGGTGGTAGTCCAGAGTATTGCCGTCGACGCGTCGGGGAACAGCTACGTGACGGGCTGGTTCGGGGGCACCGTAACCTTCGGAACGTTTACGCTGACGAGCGCGGGGAATGACGACGTTTTCGTGGCCAAGTACGACAGCGCGGGCAACGTGATGTGGGCCGAATCGGCGAGCGGGATGGACCGGATCCAAGCCCGCGGCATTGCCGTCGACGCATCCGGGAACAGCCTCGTGACGGGGTTATTCGATGGCACCGCAACGTTCGGACCCTTCACGCTGACCAGCGCTGGGGATCCGGACGTTTTCGTAGCCAAGTACGACACTGCGGGCAACGTCGGGTGGGCCGAATCGGCGGGCGGGACGGATACTGACGTGGGCGCCGGCATTGCCGTCGACGCGTCGGGGAACAGCTACGTGACGGGCTGGTTCGGGGGCACCGCAACGTTCGGAACGTTTACTCTGACCAGCGTGGGGGATGTCGACGTTTTTGTCGCCAAGTACGACAGCGCGGGCAACGTGGTGTGGGCCGAATCAGCGGGCGGGACGGATTTTGACCAGGGCTACGGCATTGCCGTCGACGGCTCGGGGAACAGCGACGTGACGGGGTATTTCGGAGGCACCGCAACGTTCGGAACGATTACGCTGACGAGCGCGGGTGGTCTCGACGTTTTCGTGGCCAAGTATGACAGTGCGGGCAACGTGGTGTGGGCCGAATCGGCGGGCGGGACGGATTGGGAGGGAGCCTTCGGCATTGCCGTCGACGCATCGGGGAACAGGTATGTGACGGGCTGGTTCGAGGGCACGGCAACGTTCGGAACGTTTACGCTAACCAGCGCTGGCTTTCTCGACGTTTTTGTCGCCAAGTACGACAGCGCGGGCAACGTGGTGTGGGCCGAATCAGCGGGCGGGACGGATTTCGACGAAGGCGATGGCATTGCCGTCGACGGCTCGGGGAACAGCTACGTGACGGGCAAATTCGAAGGCACCGCGACGTTCGGAGCGACTACGCTGACGAGCGCGGGTGCTATCGACGTCTTCGTAGCCAAGCTCAGCGACGCGCCGGCCGGCTCCGGCGCGTGCTGCAGGCTAACCGGGTGCACGAACGTTAGCTTGGCCACCGCGTGTTCAGACGGGACGTTTTTTTCCGGTGTCTTATGCACACCCGGGATGTGCAGCTCGGCGTCTGACACGATCGGCCCCGGTGGTGGGACGATCGAAACGGCCGGCGGTGACGCGAGCGTGACCTTTCCACCCGGTTGCGTTGGCACGCCTACAGCGATGTCCATCGAATGGGGCGATTGGCGGGCTCGTATTTTCGACGTGCTGGTCACGGGTGGCACCTGGGCGAGCACGGTTGCGAGCTATACGTTTGAACCGAGCGGCCTGGACTTCTGCGACACGGCCGAGCTTTGCATCACCGTGAACCTGGCTACGGCCATGCTGACGGCTGACAATTGTGACACGGTGGAATTCAAACATCGGGAGGGAAGGTGCGTTGGCTCGCCGTCAACGGAGTGCCGCAGTGACGGGGACTGCGGTGTGGGCGGAACGTGCGAGTTCACGTTTACGAATATCCCCTTTTCGCGTCCGCCGGATTGTTCGGATCCGTCGCACGCCGTGTTCTGCGCGCACATCGGACACTTCTCCGACTACGGGCTGCTCGTGCCCGCTGACGAGGGAATCCCAACGGTCTCCGAATGGGGGCTGATCGCGCTGACTCTCGCGCTGCTCGCCGGTGGCAAGGTCTACTTCCGCCGCCGCCGTCCTGTGGCGTAAGTAGGATGACAATGTGCGGCGTGCTCCGAACGTCGAAACGTGTGTAATGAGAGCCAGGTAGGGTGCATCTTGATGCACCTTATTGATCTACGGGAAGGTGCGTTGAAATGCATCGTACGAGGGTGGATATCAGTCTGCGGAAAGAAAAAGGAGGACCCTGAGATGCAGAGGAAATCGTTTGGAATCGGGAATGCATGTACTCTGTGGGTGGCGCTCGCGTGCTGCAGCATGACCGCGCGGGGGCAGGAGATCCGTTGGCAGCCGGTGGCGGCGTCGGGAAACGTCGTCTGCTTGCCAGGTAGTGGCGACTGCGGCGATACGGAGATTATGCTCGCCTCCGGCGGCGTCATGGTAACGCTGTTCGTGGAGGTGTCTGACTGGGACGTATTCGGCGGGGGGCACCCGGGGGACATGGAGTGGTTCCTCGGTGCGGTACAGGGCACCGTTGACAGTTCCGCCTACGTCGGTGGTACGCCTGAAAACCCCGGTACGCTCGCAGGACTAGATTTGAGCCCGTTTGCGTACGCCTGGGATCCGGACTTAGGTGCGTTCCAGGCGCTGAAGGTCTGCGGGAATATAGATTGTCTTACTGGCCTGCCGGGTTGTATATGGGATCCGCTGAGCGATTGTGGGTTCAATCCAGGGTCAGCTGCTTGTTCGGGGGAGTTGCCGCTTTGCATGGACCGCCCGGACTTCCTCTACCATGGCGTGGACTCGACAAACGTAGTGTCGACGGCAACCGACGACTACACCTGGGTCACCACGTCGGTCGCCTGCAAGGAGGACCCGCGCGACGGCTCCCGTTTTTACACCGGGACGCTGCTCCTCGAGGTACCTGTCGGCGCGAGGGGCACGTACAACATCACCTTTGACCCCAGCCCGCACTTTACGGCGCTGCACAATTGCCTCGGTTCGCAGTTTCCGGCATTGATCCGCACGCCGGGTCAGATCACGATTGAGCCCGCGATCACTCTATCCCTCGTTGGACCCTCCACGGTGAGCCCTGGCGACACGTTCACGGTCGATGTCTGGATGCGCGCGAGTCCAGCGATGTACGTTTCGGGTTATTGGCTGCAAGTGCCATGTTCCGATGCGAGTGGGCAGATAACGTACGTTGGCGGGAGCGCCCAGTTCGATTTCGCCAACCACCTGGCCGACTTCATCTACAGCGATTGCCACCAGGATCCCACGTGCGACATGTTTACCCATGTCGAGGAGGGAGAATGCTCCGACACCGGTCCTGGATTGTTGAGCGGTCCGATCTGGGCTCCTGATGTTGTGTTGGTTTCGAATGGGGTGTACCTCGGCTCCTTTGACTACCACGTCGAGGACGGCGCCGGGCATGGTCCATACACCATCGATGTCATGCCGTTCACCGGGATCTCCTGCGACATGGAGAATGGGACTATGATCTGCGGTGTAGGAGGGCGCGGGCCATATCCCTATGTAACCGAAGAGCTGGACGTTGAGGTCGTAGCCCCAGGCGGAACGTGTTCCCCGGACGCCGACGGGGACGGCATCCAGGACGATGTGGATGATGACGCGTCCGGAGTCGCCAACTTCGTGGACGAGTCCACGACGCCGCATACGCGCGGCAGCATTACGGAGGTCGGGGATCAGGACCTTTGCGTTTCCGACGCTCCCGACGTTGGCGCGACCATCTATGGCGTGCGTGCGAAGTCGCTGGGCACGACGGGCGGCGGTACCAGCCCGGCCGACGCCGAGATTACACTCACCTGTATTGTGCCTACCTTCGATGTAAAGACCCCAGACGTGTCCGAGGGGGATTGCATCACGCTGACGTGTCGAGTGATCGGGGGCAGCACCGAAGCCAATGTCCTGAATTCCTGTCCAGGCGCTGCGGCGAGCAGCGAAGCGGGCCCTGCGAGCGTGGCAGCACCCGCGGCGCCGGGTGACATCACCGTGGAACTGTTTGCAGGCGGTATGCTCGTGGGGACCGTTGAGTTGCCCGAGGCCAACTCGCTTTCCTGGGACCCGTTGGCGCTGGAGGTGACGGCGCCCGGCTCGAACACCACGACGCTGACCGTGGTCACGCCCTCGGGCGATCAACTGCCGCTTGCCCCCGGGGGAACAGTCACCCTGCCGCCGGCAACGATCCCGGCGGTCTCCACATGGGGGCTGATCGCGCTGACTCTCGCGTTGCTCGCCGGTGGCAAGATCTACTTCGGCCGTCGCCGGGCGATACGTGCTTAAGCGTCTTGTTGAAGGGTAGCGCGCTAGAGGTCCCGGAGGTTTGCAGGCTGAAGGCCTGCCATGAAGTAGCCGGTGGCAAGCGCAGCGCCGCCACCGGATCGCGTCGACACCGAATACCACGACCCTGAAGGGGTCGTCTATTTCCCCGTGGCTTGTGCGACCCCTTCAGGGTCGAATCAATCGTTGGGGTCTCGGAATCCGTGGGCGGCGCTTCGCTTGCCCACGGCTACTGTCGTTCAGCCCTTCAGGCTGGGAAGCGTGCAACGCTGCGCTTGCCCACGGCTATGATCGTTCAGCCTTCAGGCTGAATGGACGAGGGGTCTCCCGACACAGCACCGAAACGCACTTGTACCGCCCCCAAAAACGTGCTACATCCTCTACGCGATAAACGCGATTATCACGTGGAGGAACTTGGGGCATGAGCCCCCTGACGGAGCGTGCGGCTTCTTGGGTATGTGGGGATGGTGCTGCGTGAGCGCTTCTGCACCAGCTATGGGGTTACCGTTCGACCTCGACGGCCTGGTCTGTGT
>JBARRC010000114.1:0-8085 GCA_049644045.1 Phycisphaerae bacterium | reverse complement strand
CGGTGAGGAGACGGGCCTGATCGAGTCGATTGAGGGAAAGCGCGGTTGGCCCCGGATCAAACCGCCCTTCCCCGCGGTCGAGGGTCTGTTTCACAGGCCTACCGTTGTCAACAACGTCGAAACGCTCTCCTGCGTGCCGCACATCATCGAGCGGGGCGGGGATTGGTTCGCGAGCGTAGGTCCGCCGCACAGCACCGGTCCGAAGCTGTTCTGCATCAGCGGTCCGGTCGAGAGACCAGGCTGCTATGAGGCTGCGATGGACATTACCGTCCGTGAATTGATCGAGCGCGACGACATGGGGAAAGGGATGCTTCCGGGCAAGAAGGTGAAGGCCGTGTTCCCCGGCGGCGTCTCGATGGGCGTCCTCACGCCCGACGAGCTCGACATGAAGCTGGATTTCAACGACCCGGCTAATTACGGCCTGCTTGGTCTAGGAACGGCGGCAGCGGTCGTCGTCGATCAGGATATTGATATCTGCGTCGTGCTCCGCAGCGTCGCGCGGTTTTTCGGGACGGAGTCGTGCGGTCAGTGTACGCAGTGCCGGGAGGGGACAGCCTGGATCTATAAGATCGCCTCGCGAATCGCAGCCGGTGCGGGGCGGATCGAGGATTTGGACATACTGCTTGAAACCGCCCGCAACATGGGCATGATGCCGGGACTTAGCATCTGCGGTTTGCCCGACGGTGCGACGTACCCGATCGAGACGATCGTGAAAAAGTTCCGCGGTGAGCTGGAAGAGGCGATTCACACTCAGCGGCCGGAGCAGGTTGAGGCCGTCTTGAGTGCGGTGAACTGAGAAACCCCAATGGGCGTGACCACCGTCAAGGTCAAAATGAAGAAGAACCGCGAGGCGAGGCGCTTCCGCATGGTCGAGTTCCTGGTGGACTCCGGCGCTGTCTACTCCGTGGTCGCAGGCAAGACCCTTACGGAGTTGGGCTGCAAGGCGTATCGCAAGAAGGATTTCTTCCTTGCGGATGGGAGTAAAGTGACGCGGAAGATTGGTGACGCATACTTCGAGTACAAGGGCGTCGGTGGACCGGCCCCGGTGGTCTTCGGTGAGAAGAACGACCGAAACTTGCTTGGTGTCACCACGCTCGAAGCTCTCGAGCTTGTGCTGGACCCCTTCAAGCGGGAGCTGCGCCCCATGACCATGAACCTGATGGGGGCTACGTTGGGATATCGCGGTCCGCGAGGCCAGGGAGGATCAACCGGACCGGCTCCCACCGGGGTGAGGTAATGGCCAAGATCATCATCGACAATCAGGAAGTCGAGTGCCGCGAGGGCATCTATGTTCTGGAGGCTGCGCTGGATGCCGGGTTCGACGTGCCGCACTACTGCTACCACCCCGGGCTCAGTGTGGTAGCCTCGTGCCGGTTGTGTCTGATGGAAATGAAGATGCCGGACCCCAAGACGCGGGAGATGGCCTGGTCGCCCAAGCTGGTGCCCTCCTGCCAGACGCCGGTGCGTGACGGGATGGAGGTCCGGTTCGACTCGGAAGCGGTTCGGAAAAATCAAAAGGCCTGTATGGAGTTCCTCCTGCTCAACCACCCGCTCGACTGCCCGGTCTGCGATCAGGCCGGCGAGTGTCTCCTGCAGGATTACAGCAAGCGCTTCGGCAACGCCGAATCACGGATGGTTGATCAGAAGCTGGTCAACCCCAAGAAAGACATCGGCCCGAAGACTCTTTTGTACGTGGATCGGTGCATCCTGTGTACACGGTGCGTGCGGTTCGCCGCTGAGATATCGGGCACTCATGAACTATGCATCGTGAATCGCGGGACGAACAACGAGATCGACGTGTTCCCCGGCTTGCCCCTGGATAACCCACTCCAGGGTAATGTCGTCGATATCTGCCCCGTCGGTAGCATGCTCGACAAGGACTTCTTGTTCAAGCAGCGCGTGTGGTTCCTTGAGTCCACACCGTCGATCTGCCCCGGTTGTGCCGCTGGTTGCTCGATCCGGGTCGATCACAACGAAAACGTCGTGTGCCGCCTCAAGCCACGGTATAACCCGAAAGTCAACGACTGGTGGATGTGCGACGAGGGCCGGTTTGGCTTTAAGTACGTCCACGACAAGAAGCGCATCGCCTCGCCCGTCGTGCGTCGCGGTCTTGAAGAGGTAACGCCGAACTGGGAGGACATTCCCGGGATTGTGCGGTTCCGTTTCGAGGAGCACGTTCGGGAGAAGGGTGCGGACAAGGTCGTGGCCGTGTTGTCGCCATTTATGGCCTGTGAAGAGGCGTGGCTGCTAATCAAATTCATACGCACGGTGGCGCCGGAGGCGGCGCTTTCCATGGGACCGATCCCGATAGAAGGAGAGGACCAGCACTTCCCCGTTGGGGCAACCGGCGAGGCGGTAGCGAGCCGCGGCTTGAAGCCCGCGCGGACGGGCGAAGCGAAGTTCACGATCCTGAAGGAAAAATGCCCTAACCGCCGTGGGATCGAGATGTTGTTCGAGGCGGCCGGCGGCACGACACTGGCCTTTGATGAGTTTGTGGAGCGAAGTGGCAAGGGAGAATTCACCGCCGCCTGGATCGCAGGTGGGTATCCCAAACCCTGGGTCGACAAGGACGTGGGTAAGCTGGCCGCGAAGTTCGAGCTGCTCGTCGTTCAGGATATCTTCGAGAACGACCTGACGCGTGGCGCCGCGATCGTCCTGCCGGTCTGCGCGTGGGTTGAGCGGGAGGGCAGCTTCGTGAACGCCGCCGGTCTCGTGCAGCCGTTCGAGCGTGCCATCGATCCACCGGACGGCGCACGACGTGACGGACAGTATTTGTACGAAATCGCCGGGTATAAGGGCTTGTTCACGGCGGAGCGTGTCCGTGAACTGATAAGCGAGACGGTCGCGGCGCTGGCGGAGGTTTATGAAGCGCCGGCCAAGCCGGTGCACGCGCATTAACGAGGCGAGCCGCGGGCTTTAGCCCGCGCGGACGTCCGACTACGGCGAGCCGCGGGCTTTAGCCCGCGCGGAGTTTGTATGCTATGTAGCGCCGCCCCTTGTGGGCGGCGCACGAGTGGTACCGTCGCCCGATTGCGTTACCCACAAGGGGTGGCGCTACATAGAGAAAAGTACTCGTACCGATCGCAACAATGGTTGAGTTTCTCACCAGTCAGTTGGGTGTAAGCATCATCCTCGCGATTGTGATGCTGGGTGTGCTGTTGGGCGCCGTGGCCTACTGCATCTACTTCGAGCGGAAGATCGCCGGGTGGATACAGGACCGTTTCGGACCCAACCGCGTCGGGCCAAGGGGGATTCTTCAGCCCATTGCCGACGGCGGTAAGTTCCTGCTCAAGGAGGATGTAATTCCGGGCCACGTCGACAAACCGCTGTTCGTCCTGGCGCCTGCGGTCCTGTTCACCGTCGCGTTCGTGTGCTTTGCTGCGATTCCGTGGGGCGGGCAACTGCAACTGGGTGACAAACTGGTGGACATCCAGGTCGCCACGCCGGACATCGGTCTGCTCTACATTCTGGGTGTGGCCGGAATGGGCGTGTACGGCGTGGTTCTGGGCGCGTGGGCGAGCAACAACAAGTACTCCTTCTACGGCGGCATCCGCGCCACCGCTCAAATGCTCAGCTATGAGATTCCGCTGGGTGTGTGCATCCTCGTGGTTGTTCTGACGATGGGGACGCTACGGCTCGAGGACATTACGCTTCAACAGACTGAATACTGGCTTGGGTTCATCCCGAAGTGGAACGTCTTCCTCCACCCGCTCGCGTTCGTCCTTCTGTTCGTCACCGCGCTCGCGGAGTCAAACCGCACGCCGTTTGACCTTCCCGAAGCCGAGCAGGAACTGGTCGGCGGTTATCACACCGAATATAGCGCCTTGAAGTTCGGGATGTTCTTCCTCGGTGAGTATGCCCACATGATCACGGTCTCTGCGCTGATCGCCGTGCTGTTTCTTGGCGGCTGGCATTTTCCGTGGATTCCGTGGACGCAACCCGAGGCCACGCAGTGGTACGCCGTGCTGGTCAAGATGGTTGTGATATCCGGCAAGGTCGCGTTTTTCATCTTCTTGATGATGTGGATTCGCTGGACGTTGCTGCGGCTCCGCTTCGATCAACTGATGCGGTTGGCCTGGAAGGGATTGATTCCCATGACGTTGGGTCTATTCGTGCTGGCGGCGATACTCGTATACACCGGCCACCAGCGTTCGCCGCTGTCGGCGCTTTCGGGCAACCTCATGATTCTCGTGATTGCGTTGATAGCCGCCGGCGCGTCCCGGACGGAGGTCACGGGCCGGCAGACCAACATGCCGTCGGTGGCCAATGGTTCGGTCTCCGCCGGGGCGGCAAGGAGCTAGGGCGTTTCGATGATCCGAGACCAGGATATCCTGACGATCGAGCATCCGGTGTTGAGCCCGGCAGAGCGCCTCTATCTTCCACAGATCGCCACCGGCATGAGGGCGACGATCCGCCATTTCTACAAGGCCCTTTTCCTGAAGACGATCACGGTGCAATACCCGGAGGAGCAGCGCGAGCTGCGCGTGGAAACCTACCGCGGGGTCCACCGGCTCAACCGCGACGAGCAGGATCGTGTCGCCTGCGTAGCGTGCCTCATGTGCGCGACGGCGTGTCCGGCCGATTGCATTCACATCGAGGCGGTTGAATCGCCGTGGGACGACCGTGAGAAGTACCCGGCGAAGTTCGAGATCGACGAGCTGCGCTGCATTTATTGCGGAATGTGTGAGGAGGCCTGCCCGGTCGATGCCATCGAGCTGACGCCCCATTACGACCTGGTCGGCCGATCGCGCGCAGAGATGATTCTCGGCAAGGAAAAGCTGCTGGCGATCTACGACGAGACGAAAAGCACCAAGCCGCGGAAGAACCCGCGCATTACGGGCTATCCCCGTCCGGTTAATGGATCCGAAACGGATTCGCCATTGTTGCAAGAGGCAAGGGAATGACGGCGACGACCGCCTTATTGCTCTATCTGGTCTTCGCGCTCGGCGGCGCGGGTGTGTACCTGCTTTTGCCCAAGCCCGGTCGGTCGCAGGCACTTGCCGGTGTGGTGATCAGCGTGTTGGCGCTGGCGGCCCTGTTGATCGTGCTCGCCGCACGGGTCATTCCCTCAAGCGGGATGGTGGGGTATTTCTGCCTGTTTGCGACCATCGCGGTGCTGGGAGCGGTGCGTGTCATCACACATCCCAAGCCCGTCTACAGCGCGGTTTACTTTGTGTTGGTCGTGATTGCGGTGGCTGCGCTGCTCGTGTTGCAACGGGCGGAGTTCCTCGCGATCGCCCTCATCATCATCTACGCCGGTGCGATCCTTGTTACGTACCTGTTTGTCATCATGCTCGCCAACCAGGGCGGCTCACCCGTGTATGACCGGCGCTCGCGCGAGCCGTTTCTGGCGGTGCTGGCGGGATTCGTATTGATGGCAGCGATCGCCGGACGGGCCGGCGATCTGCCGCAGCCGAGGAGCGCATCGACCCCGCGGGTGGGCGTGTCCGCCGGCGTGGAGTTGCCGCAACAGATGGCGGACAGTAACACGACCGGCATCGGTGCGGCGGTCATGACGAAGTATGTCGTTGCGCTCGAGATTGCCGGCGTGTTGCTGCTAGTCTCGATGATCGGTGCGATCGCGCTGTCCCGAAAGAAGGTGCCGGTTGAGGCGTTCAAGGAGCCGCCGAAACCGCTGGGACAGGTCGGTCGGGAGGTGGAACCCTACTAATGCCGGGCGTAACCGAATATCTGGTCCTTGGTGCGGTCCTCTTCGCCCTCGGTCTGGTCGGGTTTCTATCGCGCCGCAACCTGATTGTCATCTTCCTGTCCACCGAGGTGATGCTGCAAGGCGTCATCATAAACGTCGTCGCGTTCGCGCGTTTGCACCATCATCTGGAGGGACAGGCATTTGGACTGCTTTTGCTGGTCATCGCAGCCGTGGAGGCGGGCCTTGCGCTCGGTCTGATCGTGCTGCTTTATCGTCGAAAAGGCACGCTTGATGCCGAGGCGTGGTCGATGATGCGAGGGTAAGTGCGAATTGCGAATGAAGAATAGCGAATGGCGAATGCAGGTTGAGACTCGCTGGACCGAGAATCCCTTCTCGGTCCTTTCGGACGTGCCGAGAAAGGATTCTCGGCACAGCACTGATTGCGAATGAAGAATAGCGAATAGCGAATGCCGGTTGAAACACTGAAGATTTGCGGGATCGTGATTCTGCTGGCGCCGATGGTTGGCGCGATCCTGGCGGGTGCGCTGGGACCGGTGCTGCTGCGCGGGCGGACGCATTGGCCGTCGATCCTCGGCGTGGGTTTGGCGTTCATCGCAGCCGTCGTGCTGTTTACGCAGATTGGTGGTGCGTCCGACGGCGAGTTCTCCGCGGCCGTTCCCGTCTACGAATGGATCAACAACGGCACGGATTCGATCTTCAAGGTCGAGTTCCTCATCGACCCGCTGACCGCGATTATGCTGGTCACCGTCACGGGCATCTCGCTGCTGGTGGTGATCTATTCGCGGGATTACATGCGAGAGCATGGTGAGCCGCAGCGCGGTTATGAGCGGTTCTTTGCATTCATGGCCCTGTTCGTCTTCTCGATGTGCGCGCTTGTTTTGGGCGGGAATTTCCTGCTGTTGTATCTTGGCTGGGAGGCGGTCGGGCTGTGCAGTTATCTGTTGATCGGGTTTTATTACGGTCGACCGGCCGCCGCCGCGGCTGCTAAGAAAGCCTTCCTGGTAAACCGGGTGGGAGACTTCGGCTTCGGCCTCGGAATCTTCCTGATCTACCTGACCTTCCGCACGCTCGAATACGGCGCGGTGTTTGAGATGGTGCGGGAAGGGGTGACGGGCTCCGGCGATCCACTCACCACCGTGCGGGTCACCGTGATCGCGCTGTTGCTGCTTTGCGGGGCGTGCGGCAAGAGCGCCCAGCTACCGCTGCACGTCTGGCTGCCGGATGCGATGGAAGGTCCTTCGCCGGTCTCGGCGCTGATTCACGCCGCCACGATGGTGACAGCCGGCGTCTACATGATCGCGCGTTGCGGTGCGATTTTTACGGCTTCGACGACGGCCATGACGGTCGTGGCGGTGATCGGCGCGATTACGGCCCTTTTTGCCGCGACAATCGCGCTGACCCAGACGGACATGAAGCGCATCCTGGCTTACTCGACGATCAGCCAGTTAGGTTACATGGTGCTGGGCGTCGGCGTGTACGCGGCGGACTCAGCGATCTTTCACCTGTTTACGCACGCCTTCTTCAAGGCGTTGTTGTTCCTCGCAGCCGGCAGCGTGATGCACGCGATGGGGGGCATCATCGACGTTCGCCAGTTCGGCGGCCTGCGAAAGATTTTGCCGTGGACGTTTGTGACGTTCCTGGCGGGCTCGCTGGCGTTGGCCGGCTTCCCGATGTTTAGTGGCTTTTTCAGCAAGGACGAAATCATCCATCACGCGCTTACCGTCCACCCCGTGCTCGGTGTCATCGGGCTGGTGACGGCGTTGCTCACGGCGTTCTATACGTTTCGCATGGTGTTCCTCGCGTTCTTCGGGCCGCAGCGCGTGCCCGAGGGCGTCCATCCACATGAGTCGGGCCGCTGGATGCTGGTGCCGCTGTTCATCTTGGGCCTCGGCGCGATCGGCGCGGGTTATTTCAACGTGGAAGCGACGGGTCGCGGGTTTCACCATTTCCTGGCGCCGGTCTTCGAGCACACGTTCGTCGCGAACAACCCCGCTCATGCGGTTGAGCACGCCGCAGCCGCGGGCCATGCCGGCTTCTGGGCGCAGTACGGGTTGATGATCATCTCCGGCGCGCTTTCGATCGTCGGGATTCTCGCAGCCTACGCGGTCTACGTGAGGCAGACCTGGATACCGGGTCTGGTGAAGGCGTCGGCCCCGCGGAGCTACCAGACGCTTTGGAACAAGTACTACGTCGACGAGCTGTACGACGCGTCTGTGATCGAACCAGCCAGGCAGACCGGGAAGGTGTGCGTCGGCCTCGACGACTATCTGATCGACGGTTTGATCTGGTTCGTGACGGCGATCCCACGCGGGTTGGGCTATCTGTTGCGCGTGTTCCAGTCCGGATTGCTGCAAGGGTATGGTTTGAGCATGGTGGCCGGCGTTGCGGTCATCGTATTGTTGGTGTTTTGGGCA
>JBARRC010000113.1:0-1708 GCA_049644045.1 Phycisphaerae bacterium | reverse complement strand
GTGCCGCACGCTGTGCCGAGAATCCTTTCTCGGCACCTGTCCGAGGACCGAGAAGGGATTCTCGGTCCAGCGATTCTCGGTCCAGCGATGCACGGTCCTTTCGGACGGCGCCTGCCGATCGTTCTGGCTCTTTTGCTCGCGTCCGCCGCCGGCTGCCACGCACCGCGCACGGGAAAGACCGACTGGAAAGTCGGTCCCACACGATTCGACAGCGTCCAGGTGGTTCTGGAGCGACACGCGAAAGCGGTCGAGAGGCTGCCAGTGGAGGAACGCTGTCAACTCATGCCCTATGGAGCGTCGGTCACCACCGAGGAGGCTGAAGATCTTCTGCCCAATAGCGTGTTGACGTTGGAGGCCGCGCGGAGCATTGCGATTCGGGCGAACCCGGACATTCATGCGGCCCAGGCGCGGCTCGACGCCGCTCGCTCGCGGATCGCCGAAGCCCGGGCCCGCTATTTCCCGACCGTCGTTCTCACGCACACGTCGGCCAGAACGTTCCACACTCCGGCGAGCCGGAACCGGCTCAACATGGCCCTGCAGCCGACTCAATCGGTGCCGGCCGACATCGATAACATCGGTACGTGGGACTACGCCGTGACGACCTTGCTCAACACCCTGCGCCGGCCGCTGTTTGGAGGGGGTAAACCGAAGGGCAACCGGAACCCGTTCAGCGAACATTCAACCGCGATGACAGCAACGTGGACGGTCTTTGACGGCTTCGTGCGTAAGGCTCAATTGCTGGCCGCGAAGCAGTTGCGTCGGGCTGCGAGGCATTCACTCGTGGACGTCGAGCGGCTCATCATTCAGGCCGTCGATGCCGCTTACCATCAGGTGCAGCTCGCCGGGGAACGACTTCGCATCACGAAAGCCGATGCGGCGTTTGGCCGGGAGCAACTCGAAGAAACGCAGAAGCTGCGCGCAGCCGGCCGGGCGACGAAGGCCGACGTGTACAACTTCCGGGTCCGCGTGCTTGCAGCGCAGGCAAATGTGACCGCCGCGACCGGCCTGCGCGAGACCGGCCGCGTTGTCCTGGCGGAACTGATGGGACTTTCCGACGTGACGCTACCCGATGACCTTACGCTGTCACCGCTTGCGGAAGAGACCGAGGAAGAGATGGTCGTCCCTGAGGCGAAGCCCTGGATCGAACAGGCGATGGCGAATCGTCCCGATCTACTCCAGTTTGAGGCGGTTCTCAAAAGTGAACAGGAGAACGTGCGGGCGGCCAAAGGCCTGTACAGCCCGGTCATGGCCGTGAGCGGGTCGTGGGGCTTCGACCGCAGCTCTAACCTGAAGTACGACGTGGAAGATCAGTCATCGGCAGCGGCGCTCGAGCTTCGGTGGGAGTTGTTTAGCGGCGGGAGCCGTCGCGCGAGAGTCCGCGCCGCAGAGAGTGCGCGTGCCGAGGCCGCCGCTATGATGAACCGCCTGCGACTGGCCGTTCAAGCTGAAGTGCGCACAGCCATCATCGACCTCGCCGACGTTCAAGAGCAGATTCGCTTGCAACGAGAGAGTGTGGAGACGGCACGCGAGAATCGCCGGATCATCCAGGTCGCATACGTGGCCGGCAAAGAGACGTTAACCCGCCTAAACGAAGCCCAGCGTGATTTCATCGAGGCCGAGGCCAATCTCGCGCTGGCCCGCATCCGCCTCCGCCAGGCTTGGAGCGACCTCCACGCCGCCGCGGCTACCTATCGGGAAACTGTCGGCG
>JBARRC010000112.1:0-11118 GCA_049644045.1 Phycisphaerae bacterium | reverse complement strand
GGTGGGTGCACCCGGACAACCTTAATAATCAGGAACGAATCCTTGCGATGGGGTTGATCGAAAGGGGCGAGTTCGGTGATATCTATATACTGCCCACCGGGCCGACCGCGCATGTGCCGCCGATTGTCCCCGGCCTCATCGCCGGAATCTGGTGGCTTTTTGGGACGACTCTCACCGGGGGATATGCTGCACGTCTGACTACCATCGCAGGCTACTCGGCCATGTACGGCATGATTCCGTGGGTCGGTGGTAGAGTCGGCATCGGCAGGCAGGCCGGGATGCTCGCCGGGCTTGCAGGTGCCGTGATCCCGGAGCGGTTTGGGGATGGCCCGGCACTGGCCGCCGTAGCTCTGGGCCTTCTGATGATTGCCATGGTAGGGCGATGGACCTCCGCACGCAGCTCACCAATCGGTTCGCTTCTCTTGGGGCTCGCGATTGGCGTTTCTTTTCATGTTCAACCCGCTCTTCTGCCTGTGGCAGTGGGCTTCATCAGCTTCGAATTATGGTGGAGCCGAGGTCGCCGAAAATGGCGTCTTTCGGGACTGGTGGTCCTGGGTATGATGCTTGCCTGCGTCCCCTGGGGCTGGCGAAACTACAAGGTCTTCCACGAAGTCTTCTTCATTCGCAGCAATTTGGGCCTGGAACTGCGCATGGGTAATCACGAGGGTGCTGCCGCGTCTTTGGAGGTCATCGTTCGCCGGGGGGTGTACCGCCACCCGGAAGACAACGAAGAGGAAGCGCAGCTGGTCCAAAGGTTGGGTGAGATGGAGTACATGCGACAGGCAAAGCGTGAGGCCTTCGAGTGGATTGCGACCCACCGGGCTATCTTCGTCCGCCTGACCGCGCTACGCTTCATTCACTTCTGGTTTGGACCTTTGCATCGCCCGCTGACTGCATTGGGCGTGTCCGCGCTAACCATCCTGGCCTTGCTGGGCGCGCGGCGGTACTGGCCTTCCATGACCGTTCCCCAGCGCGCCGCCGTGCTTATTCCCCTGGCGATGTTTCCGCTCATTTACTACCTGGTCGGCTTTGAGTTCCGCTACCGCATGCCCGTAAACTGGATCGTACTTCTACTCGCCGGCGCCGAAGTCTGGCACTGGGTCAAGCGAGATTGATGTTGAAGGAGCGGACAGCCGGGACTTCTACGTCAACCACTCGCCGTACCAGTCAATCAGCCTGCGCGCTTTGCTCCCTTGCGCCAGCGTTCTTGGACCTTGGATTATCCGCCCTTGCAGGCATCGCGGAACTGGGACCCGACTCTGCCAGCGCCCACCGGCTGATGCGGCTCAAAGCCCGGGTCGGCAAGCGCGCACAAGCTAATGAAGTGGCGGGATCGCCCGCGTCGGAGCCTGCTTACGACCGGCCATAGGAGCCCGGAAAACGCGGGAGGGGGTAAAAATCCCCCATCCCCAGATGGGCACGCTTGTAAGTCCTTGTGATACAAGGGTTTACGAACTGGAGGCGGGGGGAATCGAATTCGATAGTCACCCAAGGCAAAATCGGCGTTTTTGACCCCAAGAACGCGGTATTTGCGAAGCTTACGAAAAAGCCGACTAGACTACTCTAGACCCGTCGAGACTATCGGAGACCATTGCAGACCACATTTTTTGGGTACTCATCGGGTACTCGCGACAGCAGACCTACCATGCGCTTGTCCTCCAGCGGTTGCCCCGAACAGTCGTTTGAGTTCTTGGACGCTACGCTATCAAGAGGCTGCGCCGGATCATCCGGTACTACCACATCGAGGACATCGCCGATTCGCGGGGCATACTAACCGCGGGCTCCTGACATTTCCGGGAACCACAACGCCAGCTCATTCCTGGCGCCACGAGATCGCAGCGCGATTGCTGACGATTTCTTTGAGATTCCCCTTGACACCTGCTGTATAGCGGCTATATGTATACGGAGTAGCTATGATTTCACTGTGTCGCCGCGGTTATGTGACGGCTCGCGGCCGGAGGCTGGAACTGTCTCTCAAGTACGCAATCCTGGGGTTGCTCGCCGACGGCCCACTGCACGGGTACGAGCTGAAGGCCCGCTACGACGGGGAGTTAGTTCCGTCCGGCAAACTCAACTTCGGTCAGGTCTACCCCACACTCGACCGGCTGCAACGAGATGGTTGGGTCGAGCACGACGTCGTCAGCCAGCAGGAGAGGCCGGACAAGAAGGTCTTCGGACTCACGGACGAGGGACGGCGGCAACTGGGGGTCTGGCTCGAAACGCCCACGAAACTCAGCCTGGAAACGCGCAATGAGACGTTTCTAAAGCTGATGTTGGCCAGGCGGACCGCCCAATTTGACCCGCTCAAAGTCCTGAAGGTTGAGAAGAGAGCGTGTTTCGCTCGCCTACATGAAGTCACCCAAGCGAGGGCCAAAGCGAGGGAACTTCGTGAACCGCTGCAGACGATCTTGCTGCTGGATCTGGCCGTCCTTCGACTCGAAGCCTTCATGAAATGGTTGGAGAACTGTGATGAGCAATTGCGACGAGAGGAGCACTCATGAACGCTGAGCAGAGCGTTGCCGTTGAGGCAAGCGTATTGACCAGGGTCTTCGGCGAAGAGTCGACTAGAGTCGAAGCCCTGCGGGGCATCGATCTGCAAGTCAGGCGGAGCGAGTTCGTCGCCATCATGGGGCCATCCGGCTCCGGCAAGAGCACGCTTCTGCATCTCCTGGGCGGGCTGGATGAGCCCACCAGCGGAACGGTGAAGGTGCGTGGTGAAGATCTGGACGGTATGAGCGATGATGAGCTCACCCAGTTGCGGCGTCGCCACATTGGCTTTGTCTTTCAGGCGTTTAACCTCCTACATGTTCTAACGGCCGAAGAGAACGTCGCATTGCCGCTGATAATCGACGGCCTGAGCGAAGCTGAGGCGAACGAGAAGGCGCGTGTGGCACTGGAGCGAGTCGGAGTCGCAAACCGCAAGGACCACTATCCGGCGGAACTCGCGGGCGGCGAACAGCAGCGTGTGGCGCTGGCGCGGTCGCTATGCGCCGATCCGGTCCTGCTGCTGGCCGACGAACCCACCGGCAATCTCGATAGCCGCAACAGCGAGCAGATCATCGCGCTGTTGCGCAAGCTTGTGGATGAGCACGGGCAGACCGTGATCATGGTCACGCACGACGCCGGTCACGCCGCTATGGCGGATCGGCTGATCACGCTGCGTGACGGCAAGATCGAGGATGAACAGACGTTGCCGCAGGGGCGTCCGACC
The DNA here is from genome assembly GCA_049644045.1 of Phycisphaerae bacterium. GTDB lineage: Bacteria > Planctomycetota > Phycisphaerae > UBA1845 > UBA1845. The sequence goes on along the minus strand of JBARRC010000112.1, from coordinate 7,907 downwards.
GGCGCGGTCCTGCAGGAACTGGAGCCATCGTGATGATCCTTACGAGCTACACGGTTAGAGAGCTGCGCCGCCGCCCCGGACGGACGGTGCTGACGCTTCTGGGTATTGTGATCGGTGTGCAGGCCCTGGTGGCGATTCCCTTGACGATTCAGACAACCCGCCACACCAACCGGTCGCTGTTCGAAGGTATGACCGGCAGAGCTGCTCTCGAAGTGGTGCCCTTCGGGCAGGGGGGCTTCGCTCCTGGCTTGGCTGTCGACATGGAGGAAGTGGAAGCCGTCAGCGCGGCTGTATCCGTGATCCAATCGACAGCAGCAATCTGGGGACCTTCGGGTCTTATCCCGGTGATGACGCTGGGAATCGACCTTGATCGCGACAGCGAGGTACGCGACTACACTCTGAAACGCGGAAGCTTCCTGACGGGCGATGGGCAAGTACTGCTGGAGGGCAGCGTGGCCGAATCGCTTGGGTTCGACGTAGGCAGCACACTTCGGCTGTTGGCGCCTTCCGGTACGACGCAACTTGAGGTCGTGGGTTTGCTCGAACCGCGAGGTGCGGCCGCGGTAAGTGCCGGGGCGGTGGCCATCATGCCCTTGGCTACGTCGCAACAACTCTATCGACTCGACGGTCAGGTCAACAGTCTGAACCTCGTTCTGGCGGAAGGAGCCGACCCGGATGAGGTTGCGCTTGCGGTCGCCGGGAGACTGCCGCCCGGTTTGACCGTCCAGATTCCGGCGGCACGGGCCACGCTGGCCCAGGAGACGCTCGTCAACACGGAACGGATGCTGGCGATTCTGAGTGTCGGTTCGCTGGTCGCTGGTGCATTCGTAATCCTAAACTCGTTTCTGATGAACCTCGGCGAGCGAAGGCGCTCGCTGGCGATTCTCCGATCGCTGGGGGCGACGAGTAAGCAAGTCACTCGACTGCTGTTTGCCGAGGCAATAGCGTTGAGTGTCATCGGGACGGCAGTTGGGATGCCGTTGGGCCTGGCCGCGGCCTTTGTGATGACGCGCTTGATGGCACAGTTCTCAGGTCCCGTCGTACCCCAGCTCCAACTGACCGCCGGTCCGTTCGTGCTTGCGGGGTTGCTCGGACCCGGTGTGGCCATGCTGACGACTTACCCTCCCGCGAGAAACGCGGGGCGTCGCTCGCCGCTCGCGGAGTTGCGCCAGCGACCGGGGGCAGGGTCCGCACGCGAAGTGCGTTTGCGACGCTGGCCGGGATACGTGGGCCTGGGCATGCTCGCCTCTTTTGCGTTGGTCTACGTGACGATTCTGGGCGGTTGGTTGCCTGGCGAAATGTTCATCTACGTGCTTCCGGTCGGCATGGTTTTCACCTTGGTGGGTTGCGCCTTGGCGATTCCCATCGCGCTGAAGCCGCTCTCGCAACTGGCCGAACAGCTGTTGCGACCCGTCCTGGGAATCGAAGCGAGTCTCGCCATCCGGCAGCTTCGGCGCCATCCGACGAGAACTTCACTGGTCGTCGGTGTACTAACCATCTCGGTCATCCTCTCGACCGGCTATGGGAACGCCATCCTCAACTCGGTTCGGGACGCGCGTACTTGGATGCTCCGCATTTTCGCCAACGTGGACTTCCTGGTGATCCCCACCGCGCTTTCCGGAACGGAACTCCTGCCGGTTTCGATGCCGGAGGAGTACGCCGATCGCGTCGGTGAGATTGCGGGCGTTCGTCGAGTGGGCATGGGGAACCTCTTCGCATCGCGTGCGGAAGGCTACCCGGTCCAGGTCTTTGCCCGAACGTGCGGGCCGGGCGAGGACCCCGGTTTTCGTTTTGTGGGCGGCGACGAAGAGGCAATTCGGCAAGGTCTTCGGCGCGGTGAGGTTGTGATCGGAACCGCCCTGGGGCAGAGGGCTGGGCTCGAACCCGGTGATCAGATTTCGATCGAAACGCGGGAGGGCGTCCGCGAATTCACCATTGCCGGTCTGACGCCTGAGTACAGCGCTGGTGGCTTGCTCGTCTTGGTCGAATGGGACTACGCCAAGCAGTACTTCGACCTGGAAGGGGTTCGCTACATCTACGTGGTGGCACAGCCTGATGATAGGAGTGGAGTGGAACAGCGACTGCGCGCTTTCTGCGATGAACACCAGCTACTGATGCACTCGAAGGCGGGCTTCACAGCCACGTGCGATGAGATGATCGCCGGTGCCGTCGGTTCCGCTTGGGTTCTCTTGGCTTTGGTATTCGTGGTCGCCTCCCTGGGAGTTACGAACTGCCTCACGATGAACGTGCTCGAACAGACGCGTGAGTTGGGAATCCTTCGTGCCGTCGCGATGAAGCGTCGGCAGGTCTGCAAGATGATCCTCGCTCAGGCGCTGGCGATCGGCGTGATTAGCACACTCCCCGGTGCTCTCATGGGCGCACTCCTTGGATATGCGGTGAGCAACGCGACTTATGCAATCGTCGGTCTGGAGATTCCGTATGTCCTAGAGCCGGGGTTGCTGATTGGTGGCGTCGTCGTGGCCTTGGCGGTTGCCGGGCTGGCTTCGCTGCCTCCCGCCCGCCGGGCGGGGAGGCTGACGATCATTCGTGCGCTGCAATATGAGTAGACAGTCTCCCAAGAACCTCCGCGTGGACGCAATATGAGGAGTCAAGGTCAGACCGGAAGCCGCTGAACACTTATGATGCGAGCATTCACTCCTCAGAGCTGTGCCGAAGAAACGGATCGTGGGTGAAGATCATCATGCAGACTGAAACAGTTTTCAAGATTACGTTTGGGGTTTGGGTTGTTCTGCTCTTTATCCCGATCGGGTACGCCCATCGCAAGGCTATGCGGGAGCATGGTTCGCGCTTTGCCCAGGCTGCCAATGAATACCCGCCACTTCTGTGGGTCCGGGCCTTGGTGGGGATCCCGCTCTGGGCTTTCTTGATTGACTGGTTGCTCTCCGCGCATTGGTTTCCATGGGCATCGGTGTCGCTGCCCGTCTGGGCGCGCTGGAGTGGTGTCGGTTTTGGAGGAGTAGTGGCAGGTCTGATGATGTGGACAATGCTTGCGCTGGGTAGCAACTACCGGGGGGCGATGGGGCTACATCCGAACCACAAGCTCGTTACACACGGACCTTACCGGTTCGTGCGACATCCGATGAACGTGGTTTTTCCTATGGTGTCGATCGTCTTGTTCATGATGTCGGCCAATTGGGTTATCGGCGTAGGAGCACTGATCGTCATCGGCACAGTGAGTATCGTGCGTACGCCGATCGAAGAGGCACAACTGATTGAGAGATTCGGCGAGGAGTATCGCGATTACATGCGACGAACGGGACGCTTCTTTCCTCGCCTGCGCCATCGTCGCGGCGGATCGTCCTGAAGAAGGAACATGGATCGCACGAGCCGGTCCCTATCAGCGGGCGAGATGACATGGAAAAAGACGAATTGCGAGTAAGCAACGCCTCAGCAAGAACCCTGGTAGTCGGCGCCGGTGTGCATTTCCTTTTCTCGCTGGGAGTGTGGGGCGGTCTGCTGTTCTGGGCGGCGGGCACTCTGTCGTGGACACGGGGATTGGTCCACGTCGGCCTTTGGATTGTTACGTTGGCCACAAATCTGGTGATCCTTCTCCGGACGAACCCCGACGTACTCGCCGCGCGGATGAACAGGCAACAAGCCTTCGCGAAGTTCGAGAAGGTCATGCTGCCCTTGTTCGTTCCTGCGGTGCTCGCGATTCCAGTCTTGGCCGGATTGGACGCTGTCCGGTATCAGTGGGCGCTGCTTCCGCTCTGGGCGATGTGGCCTGGTGTCATCGTCCATGTGGCGGGAGACGCGTTCATGCTCTGGGCCATGATCGTCAATCCGTACCTTGCGGGGGAGGTTCGGATACAGACCGAACGTGGTCACCGAGTTATCACAACCGGGCCGTACGCCATCGTTCGGCATCCCATGTATGTTGGCTTGATCGCGGTCCTTGCTGGAATACCACTCCTCCTAGGATCGAGCTGGGCGTTCCTCCCGGTGGGTGTCGTGGCGCTGTTGTTGGTCATCCGGACGACCTTCGAAGACCGGATGCTGCGTAAGGAACTGCCCGGCTATGAGGCTTACACGCACAAAGCGCCTCATCGGCTGATACCTGGCGTCTGGTGATCACGTGAGTGTGGAGTATGCGCACCGACAAAGAACCTGATGAGCTTAGGCGGATCTCGGACTGGCCGCGCCGGTGGCTGGAGCACCGATACCTGCCCTGGCATCTGGCTTTGCTTGCAATGCTGCTCTGTGCGCCATCGCTCTGGTTGGGCTGGCATTTGGACGACGACTTCCACCGTCTCGCATTGACTAGACCAGATGTGCCCCTGCTTTCCCGATCGCCGGCTGACCTGTTTGTCTTCATTGAAGGCGATGAAGTCGTCAATCGTCAGTCCGTCGTCATGGGAATGCTACCGTGGTGGTCGCACGAGAAGCTGCGTATCGCGTTCTTTCGTCCGCTAACCGGCCTAACTCATTGGGTCGACTACAAGCTCTGGCCGAGTGTCCCATCGCTGATGCATCTTCACTCGCTCGTCTGGTTTGGCGGCGTCGTGGTCGCCGCCGGGTTCTTGTATCGGCGGATATTCTCTTGCGCGTGGGTCGCGGGTTTGGCGGCCCTGTTGTTTGCGGTTGATGACGCCCACGGGCTGCCCGCCGTCTGGCTTGCCAATCGCAATGCGCTACTTGGCGTGTTCTTTGGCCTACTTACCTTGATAGCGCACGACCGATGGCGGAGGAACGGTTCGCGGTTGGGAGCGATGCTCGCGCCCCTGATGCTCTTGCTAGGCTTGCTGTCTAAGGAAAGTACCGTGGCGATAGGGGCTTACTTAGTCGCCTACGCACTCTTCCTCGATCGGGGCAGATGGGTTGGTCGCATCCGCGCACTCGTACCCTACACGATCATCGTTATCATGTGGTGGGCAACGTACAGAAAGCTAGAATATGGCACTGTCGGCTCAGGATGGTATCTCGACCCTGGCGCAAATCTTGTGGGCTTTGCGCGGGCTGTCGCCGCCAGGGCGCCCAATCTCCTTGCCTGGCAGTGGTTGATCCCATCCGATCTCGAGTGGGCGTTGTCAGGGCGGGCAGCACACGGCCTGTGGCTTGGGGCACTGGGATTCCTCATGATTGTGGCCGTGGCGCTCGTACCTCTGCTGCAACGTGATCGCGTCGCCCGATTCTGGGCTCTGGGGATGGCTCTTTCCGTGTTGCCGGCTTGCGCGGCCTATCCAGCGGCCCGTCTGCTGACTTTCGTCGGTATTGGTGGAATGGGTCTGGTCGCGCAGCTCGTCGGCGCAGTCGTCGAGAAAGTGGGGTGGCTCCCGACGCACGCTTGGCGGCGTCTTGCGGTCCCTGTCTTGTGCGTTGTTCTCATTCTCGCGCATGTGGGCATGGCTCCCGTGGCGCTCGCCCGAAGAGCGGGTTCCTTCAAGAGATTCGGCAATTCGGTGAATCGGGCGGCTGCCAGCTTCTCGTCGGATTCGGCCACGCCGTTTCAGACAGTTGTTGTCGTCAACACGCCGGTTTGGGCTTCATTTGCATACGGCGCTCTGATGCGTCTGTTACAGGGGGATCCGATTCTCCACCGAACGCTCATTCTTGGATCGAGCAGTGAGCCCATCGAGATCCACCGGACGGACGCGCATACCCTGATCGTTCGGCCAAGAGGGGGATTCCTCGCGCCGGTGGGAGGTTCCGATCCTGACCGCGAGATGGCGCGACTCCTGTTCAACCCTCCCTGCGGCTTCTATACGCTCGATCGGCTCTACCGCGACGATACTCCGATGACTGTGGGACAGCGAATCGAACTGCTAGGAGTAGCAGTTGAGATCACGGCGATCACCGACGACGGCCGTCCGTCCGAGGCCGCGTTCCACTTTGTCATGGATATCGAGAACCCCCTCTTCCGATGGCTTCAGTGGATGGACGGAGTGTACGTACCGTTCGAGTTGCCTGCCGTGGGAGATACGGTAACACTCCCGGCCGCCGCGCTTCCGTTATAGGAACATCTCATGGGAGGCAAACATGTCTATTCTGACCATGCGCATTGCTGCGCTTTCTCTGTTGTCTCAAGCCTTCCTGAGGACATAGATGCCCCATGGCGCTAGCGTGGTTTCGCTGATCCACTCATAGGGTTCATCCGCCTTGCCGAGTGGCTTGCAGATTTCTGCCACTTCCAATCCCGCCTCCTTGTAGAGATCGCGGTAGTCGTCCTCCAAGCAGATGACGTCGACCGTTGGCCGCTTATCCTCAAGGGCCGTCACGATGATCTTGACGCGGTCACCGCTCTTTGCCTGTCTATTCTCGGGGAAATCTCTCGTGCTGAATGAGGCCCATTCGTTCACGTAGATCTCCGGTGAGGAGACCAGGTTGACGATCCGGCCATCGGGTCGCAGCACCCTTTCCAATTCACTGAGGATCTTGCTCTTCTTGGCCGGCGTGGGAACGTTGTCAAAGGTGAACGCCGACAGCACGAGATCGAAGGTGCTCGGGGCAAACTGGCTCAGGTCGCCGTCCGCGACAAGGCGGTAGTTGCCGGAGGCGTCGACTGAGTGAGCCTCGCCGATCATCTCCTCGGCAATGTCAACGCCAACGGCGTCGAACCCGAGCTTGCGAAGGAACCGCGTGGAGCGACCGGCGCCGCAGCCGAAATCCAACGCCTTTTCGCCCTGGACATGCCTGGAGAAGATATCGGGTAGGTCTCTGAAGGCCAGATAGTATGTGTCCGGGAACTCCAGTTTGGCATATGCTGTTGCGTAGGCGTCGTCTTCGTATGTGTTGCTGAATACCATATCTCACCTTGATAGGGCCGACAAGATTCGGTCGAAACCATCCAGGAACACGTCTATCTGCCGGGTCGAAATCACGTAAGGAGGGAACAGGCGGAATGCTGCGTTGTGTGGCTGGTAGTTCACGATGAATCCCGCTTCCATCAACTGCCGGGCTATCTGTGTACCCTTGTTCGACCAGTCGCGGTGCAGCTCGATCCCAGCCATCAATCCCCTACCCTCCGCGACGGATCGCAGGCCACTGCGCTCGCCAGGAAGCGGGGGATCACTCACAGTCCTTACTGGGATACTTGCTCAGACAGGACCAGCAGGACACGATCGGTCAGGGGAACCGGCCGGTGGCGGCTGGCTTCCCCGTCTGGAATGATGAAACCGTCGCCCGGCCCGAGCTCGACCGTCTCGTTATCAAACTCCAGCCCCAATCGCCCCTCCAGAACGTACCCGACGTGCCCAACCTGACACCATTCCGGGTGTTCCAGCCCCTGTTCGAACTCGACCACGCGTAGCTGACGGTCGCCCACGCAGTGCAGTTTTCGCCGAACTTTGGGGGCGGGCGACTCCCAATCCATGGACGCAAACCGGGCCACATAACGTCGCTGCTTAGGGATCATCTCGTTCTCCGTGACGAGGTGCCGATTGAAGGTGCCCGACCTCACGAGAACCTCGCCAAACCGAGCCCTCGCCCACCCACCTGGCGGACGAGCGGCTGTTTGCGCCTTAGGATAACGCACGCAACGTCTTGACACAATACGGGCCGTGGTACTTTCGTGCGAGGACCAGTCTCGCCAAGACCTGTGCCCTACTCGAACTCGCCCACCGCACCGACGACCATCGATCTGAGCGCAAACTATCCCTTCTACGCCGAAGACCCCGATCTGGCGGGTGCACTTGCGAGCCTATCCAAGCGGAACGTGTCGCATCTTCTGCGCTACCACACATCGCGACCAAACCTGCATTTGGAACGGGTTTTGATATCAATTCCAGACCGAGGAGCTACACTGGGCAGCGGTACGATAGGCGCGGTTGTATGGAGGCGGATGGGATGGGTGGAGGACGGAGTGACAGGCAAAAGACACACGCACGTTCCAATCGGTCCCCCACCCTTCGCCCCGAGTGTCGGTGCGATGACGCACGCATACGGGGGGG